>DATBML010000258.1:0-3245 GCA_036554885.1 Desulfuromonadales bacterium | reverse complement strand
TCATGCCCGTAACCGACCAGCGCCGCCGTCTCCCGGGTCTCGCCCAGCTCCAGGGTCAGCGGATCGCTGATGAAGTGGCTGTGAAAGACCCCGAACGGGACGTACAGTCGGCCGAAGCGACCGAAGAGAGGGGCGTAATTGATGTCGATGGCGGCCTCGTCCACCTCGAGATCGGTGTCCTCGTCCCCGAAGGCACCCTCCTCGAAGAGAAGGCTGATGTTGCCTCTCACCTCCTCGGTCAGCTTCACACCGAGGCCGACCTGGGCGGTGGCCAGCGTCAGGTCACTGGCGGCATCGGAGGTGCCGTCGGCAAAATCCACGCTCTCGGCCGCGGCTTCCACCTCGATCAGGCCGGAGATGGTGATGCGGTCGGTAATGCTGCTGGCCAGACCGGCGGACTTCTTCTCCGCCAGGGTATGGTAGATGTCGGCCTGGCGTTCCTCCAGGATGCGCAGGCGCTCCTCGGCCGAAAGATTGCGGGTTTCCGTCGATGCCGACACTTCAGCCCCGGCGATGGTGTCGCCGTGGGCAAAGGCCAGGGCAGGGGAAACCAGCGCGAGCAGGCCGCCGAGGAGAAGGGCAGGGACGATTCGGGATGTTTTGCTTTGGGACATTCTCTTCTATCCTCCTTCAGGGGGGTTATTTTATACAGTTCAAACAGTTTCGCAAGGCACAAACACCGCAGGAGTGGTACTGGAACACGGGGATGTTCTGTGCCTTGGCCACACCGAGCGCTTCGTGCCTGGCGCGATGCGACACCTTGTTGGTGAAGATCAGCAGGGCATCGACGTTCTTTAGTTTGGCGCCGATGTTGACTTCCGACTGATTGAAAACCCGCAGCTCAATGCCGGCCTGCGTCGCTTCCTGCCGGTAATGCCGTTCCAGGCGGTCCATCCCGCCGATCACCGCTACGCACATTCTGACCCTCCCGAGGTATAATGATATTCATTTTCATTGCGTTCCCCAAATAAAAGGTTCCCGGCTGACGAGCCGACCACCTGCAGACAATCGACGGGGGTGGCGCAACGGGCCAGCCGTCGGGCCATGCGGCAGCGGCTCTGGCGAAAGGTTTCAGCGAGCCCGAGGCTGCCGGTGGGGTCGCCGTAGATTTTCCAGGGTCCCTGGCAGGTGAAGGGCAGGGGCGCCCAGCCCATGAATCCAGCCACATCCTTGAGCGGGTAGCCGAGAAAAACCCCGATCTCGTGGGGAAAACCTGCAACCGAAATCCGCGATTGCAACTCCGCCAGGGATGTTTGGAGGTCGGCAGGATTCGAGTAGCCGGCCTTGCGGAGAAACCCCACGACATTCGGCCGGGAGAGCAGAGCGGCGAGAGTCTGCGGCCGGTAGAGGAGAAGCAGCAGCGAATCGCCGCGATCGGCCAGTTCCCGGGCGACCAGGCCACCTTGCCGCAGCAGGGTGGCGCCGTGACGCTGCCACATCCGGTAGAGGTTGCGACCGCAGGCCCGGCGACGGTTGGCGACGTTGATCAGGTTCGCCGGTTTTTCCCCGTCGAGGACTTCAGCCGCTTCGAGCGCAAGGAACGATGCCAGGCATTCCCGTTCATCGGCAAATCGTCCCGCAACGTCATGCCAAAATGGTCTTCTTTCTGTTACGGGTCGTTGGTGCTGCATGTTCTTCCTCCTCCCTGAGAAAGTGACCCGAGACGCCCCACCGGGGCGTCTCTGCCAAGTGCGTTACCGTTTCGACGAGCAGTCGCAGCCGCTGCAATCGTGGCACGACCCTTTTTTCTTCCAGAACGAACGGTAGAAGAGGTAACCGGCACCGCCCAGGATCACTGCCATCCAGATGATATCCGAGATTCCCATCTCAGCCTCCAAGTCCGAGGAAGGTGCCGCCCTGGTAGATGATCAGGGCGACGGTCCAGGCCAGGGCGCTCTGGTAGAGGAAGGCGACCCCGAACCATTTCCAGGAGCCGAACTCCTGGCGCATGGCGATGGCGACCACCACGCACGGCATGTAGAGCAGAACGAAGGCCATGAAGGCGTAGGCGGACAGGGGTGTGAAGGCGCCGCCGACGGCCGACTTGAGAGGGGTCGCCCCTTCCTCATCCTCCGCGGCCAGGCTGCTAACGCCGAAGGTGGCGACGACGTTGGCCGCCGCATCTCCGAAGGCGCCGAAGAAGGAGGTGACCATCTCCTTCAGGTCTTCGCCGAGAGTGGGAACGGCATCCGCCCCGGCGTCCGCTTCCGCCGCCTCTTCCAGGGCCTCGGGCGCGTAGATCTCGCCCATGGTGCCGACGACGATCTCCTTGGCGATGACGCCGGTGATCAGCGAGGCTGAGGCCTCCCAGTTGCCGAAGCCGAGGGGCGCGAAGATCGGGGCGATGGCGGCGCCGGTCTTCCCGAGGTAGGAGTCGCGCTTGTTCTCGACGCCCCAGGGGGTGTTGAGCAGGAACCAGACGAAGACCGAGACGGCCAGGATGTAGGTGCCGGCCTTGACCAGGAAGTGCTTGCCCTTCTCCCAGGTGTGGATGAGCAGGCTCTTCAGGGTCGGCATCCGGTAGGGCGGCAGCTCCATGATGAACATCGGCGCCTCGCCGCGGAAGAGGGTCTTCTTGAAGATCACCCCCATGAGGATGGCCAGCAGGATCCCCATGACGTAGAGGGACCAGATGACCGTCCCCGAGCTGCTGGCAAAAAAGACGCCGGCGAAAAGGACGTAGACCGGCAGGCGCGCCCCGCACGACATCAGCGGCAGCAGCAGGGCGGTGAGCGCCTTGTCCCGCGGATTCTCCAGAGTGCGGGTGGCGTAGATGCCGGGGACGTTGCAGCCGAAGCTGAGCAGCATCGGGATGAAGCTTTTGCCGTGCAGGCCGATGGCGTGCATCGCCCGGTCCATGACGAAGGCGGCCCGGGCCATGTAGCCGCTCCCCTCGAGGAAGGTGATGAAGAACATCATGGCAAAGATGACCGGCACGAAAACGAAGACGAAGCCGACGCCGGCGATCACCCCGTCGACAGCGAGCGACACCGTCCAGTCGGGCGCGCCGACCAGCCCAAGCCCCGCCGCCACCCAGCGGTTGAAGGGGCCGGCGATCATGCCGTCGAGCCAGTCGGCAAAGGGCGTCGAGAGGTCGAAGGTGAGCTTGAAGACCAGCCACATGGCGCCGAGGAAGATCGGGATGCCGAGAAAGCGGTTGAGGACGATGCGGTCGATCTTCTCGGTGATCTCCGCCTTGCGCAGCTCGGGGCGTTGCAATACCTCGCGGGTGAGGCCGGAGGCGA
>DATBML010000013.1:0-3648 GCA_036554885.1 Desulfuromonadales bacterium | reverse complement strand
AACCGGGAACGGCTTGGCGGACCGGTACCGGCCTGCTAAGCTTCAATATCGCATTTCCTCATAGCGTAATGACCGTTCTCCAGCCTGAGAGAAACCAGCATGCCCCACATCCTCGCCGCCGCCTCCGCCTTCCCCCCCCATGTCGTCCCCCAGGCGGCTGTCCGCGAGGCGATCGGCAAGATATTTGCCGGCCGCATCCCCGATCTGGATCGGCTGCTCGCCGTCTTCGACCACTCGCGGATCGTCACCCGGCACCTCATGCGCCCGCTCGACTGGTACTGCCAGCCGCGTTCGGCGCAGGAACGCAACCGCATCTACCTCGAAGAAGGCCTGGAACTGCTGGCCCGCGCGGCGCAGGGCTGCCTGCAGCGAGCCGCCTGCAATCCCGCCTCGATCGACCACGTCATCGCCGTTTCCTCCACCGGTCACGCCGCGCCCTCCATCGACGCCCGGCTGATCAACCGGCTCGGTCTGCGCCGCGACGTCAGCCGGCTGCCGGTCTGGGGACTGGGATGCGCGGCCGGCGCGGCTGGACTGGCCCGGGCCTTCGACCACTGCCGCGCCCACCCGCGGGCAACGGTACTGCTGGTCGCCCTGGAGACCTGCAGCCTGACCTTCCTGGCCAGCGACCTGAGCAAGAAGAATCTGGTCGGCACTGCGATCTTCGCCGACGGCGCCGCCGCCGTGCTGGTCGCCGGCGCCGAAACGGCAGGTTCCGGGCCGCGGCTGCTCGCCACCCGCTCGCATCTCTTTCCGCAGAGCGAGAACATCATGGGTTGGGAATTCGGTGACGCGGGAATGCAGCTCATCCTCTCCCCGCGCCTGCCGGCCGTGGTCAAGGAGGAGCTGCCGCGACTGGTCGACGGCTTCCTGCACAGCCGGGGTCTCAACCGGAGCGACCTCGCCCACTATCTCACCCATCCGGGCGGGGCCAAGGTGATCGACGCCTACCGCGAGGCGCTGGGCCTGCACAACGGCGAGCTCGACCTCACCGAAGAGATGCTGCGCGGACACGGCAACGTCTCCTCGGTCTCGGTGCTGGTGGTGTTGGAGAAGTGGCTCGCTTCCGAGCGGGCAAGGCAGCCCGGCTACGGCCTGCTCTCGGCCTTCGGCCCGGGCTTCTCGGCCGAGCAGGTGCTGCTGGAGGTGTAGACAATGTCCCTCTGGTGGATCTTCGTTTTCTTCTTCGCCGAGCGTCTCTTCGAACTCTGGCTGGCGGCGCGCAACCGCAGGACCCTCCTCGCCCGCGGCGGCCGGGAGTTCTTCCCCGAGACCTTCAAGGAACTGGTCCTGCTGCACACCTTCTTCTTCGCCGCCCTCCTCGCCGAATCCTGGCCCTGGCGGGTGCCCCTCGATTCCCTCACCCTCTTCTGCCTCGCTGCCCTGGTAGCGTTGATGGCGCTGCGCTACTGGTGCATCCTCGCCCTCGGCGTCTTCTGGAACACCCGCATCCTCGTCCTGCCCGGCGCCGCGGCCGTGCGCCGGGGACCCTACCGCTTCCTGCGCCACCCCAACTACCTGGTCGTCACCCTCGAATTCGCCCTCCTCCCCCTGCTCATGCGCGCCCCTTTCACCCTGGTCGTCCTCTCCCTGGCCAACCTCGTCGTCCTGCGCCGGCGCATCCGGTTCGAGGAGCGGGCACTGCGGGAGTGCACGGACTGGGGCGATGGCCGACCGTGACTATTGCCGCCTAACTTCCAGCTTTCAGCACTCAATCCAACGGCTCAAAACCGGCGGGTCGCGTCCCGCCAAACGCCTTACTTTTTGTCCAAGCGGCAACAAAAAGTAAGCAAAAAATGCCTTCGCCTGGCGGCGGGCACTCCTGTCGCCACGGTTCAGGGGTTCCGGCGAACGGTGGTGCAGACAAACGCCGCAGTGCTCCGTGGCGAGGAAACAACTGCACCTATGCTTCCAGCTGTCAGCCCTTCACCCGGCAGCAGAAAAAATCCCGAGCCATTTCATCTCTTTGAGCAAGGCGGGATTGAAAGAAGGCCTTTGCTTCCTCTCTACGAAGCGCTACCGCAGTCAACTGCAGAGAGGTCGCAAGGATCGAAATGACCGCGACAGTAATGCCCGCCGCCAGGCGAACGTCCTTCCTTTGGTTACTTTCCCTGGACGAGCAAGGAAAGTAACCCGGCTGCCGGCCGGGACCGGCGAAGTTAGGCCTTTAGTCTGGATAACCAGACTTGCAAAACCGGCGGGTCGCCCCGGTCTACCCCTCTCCCCTCTCCCGCGCCAACCCCTCCAGCACCTTCCCGATCTCCTCCGCCGGCAACGCCTTGCTGAAGAGGTGCCCCTGCATCTCCGGGCAGTCGAGGGCATCGAGCAGGAGGCGTTGCTCCTCCGTCTCCACCCCCTCGGCAATGATGTTGAGCTTGAGACTTTGCGCCATGCGGATCATTGCCGAGACGATGGCCGCGTCGCTGCGATTGGAATCGATGTCGCAGACGAACGACTGGTCGATCTTGAGGGTATGAATGGGGAGCTTCTTGATGTAGCTGAAGGTGGAGTAGCCGGTGCCGAAGTCGTCGATGGAAATCTGCACCCCTCTCTCGCTCAAGCGACGGAGCATGGCAATGGCATGTTCCTCGTTCTGCAGCATGAGATTTTCCGTTACCTCCAGTTCCAGCCAGCAGGCCTCCAGCCCTGTTTCGGCCAGTACCCGCTCCACCACCTCCGCCAGATCGAGCTGCTGGAACTGGCGGGGGGAAAAGTTGACGGAGATGCGCACGGGGGAGAAGCCGGCCTTCTGCCAGGCCTTGTTCTGGAAACAGGCGGTACGCAATACCCACTCGCCGATGGGGACGATCATCCCGCTCTCTTCAGCCAGAGGGATGAACTGGGTCGGCGGGACCATCCCGAATTCCGGGTGATTCCAGCGGGCCAGCGCTTCGATGGAGGCGATCCGGCCGGTCTTGATATTGACCTTGGGCTGGTAGTAGAGCAGGAGTTCCCCTCGCTCCAGCGCCTGGCGCAGGCTGCTCTCCAGAGCCAGCCGTCTGGTGGCCTGCAAATCCATGGCCGGGGTGTAGAGGTGGTAGCGGCTGCGCCCCGCCTCCTTGGCGCGGTACATGGCCAGGTCGGCGTTGCGGATCAAGGTCTCGCCGTCGGAGCCGTCATGGGGGAAAACGCTGACCCCGACGCTGGTGGAAATGAACAGCTCGTGCTCGGGAAGAACGAAGGGACGGCTGAAGGCATCGACGATCTTCTGCGCCACCCTGGCCGGTTCCTGCAGATCGTCAAGCTCGGGGAGCAGGATGATGAATTCATCCCCGCCCCGGCGGGCCACGATATCCCGTTCCCGCCGACAGCATTCCCGCAACCGTCTGCCGGCCGTCTGCAGGAGCTGGTCGCCGACGGCGTGGCCGAGAGTATCGTTGATCATCTTGAAACGGTCGAGGTCGAGAAAGAGGACGGCTAGCGGCCGACGGTGACGGCCCGCCTGTGCCAGTGCCTGGTGAAGCAGTTCGTTGAAGAGCTGGCGGTTGGGAAGGCCGGTCAGCGAGTCTGAGTAGGCCATCTGCCGGATATGCTCCTCCTGCTCCCGCAACTGGCGCTCCAGCCGGAGACCGGAGAGGCACTGTTCGATGGCTGCCTGCAGCTTTTCCCGGTCGATCGGCTTGAGCACGTAGTGATTGATGCCGATTT
>DATBML010000474.1:0-2241 GCA_036554885.1 Desulfuromonadales bacterium | reverse complement strand
CACCGAGGAGGTGGTCGAAGCGGCGATTGCCAAAGGGATCGAGAACATCTGGATGCAGCCCGGCGCCGAGAGCCAGGCAGCAGTGGAGAGGTGTCGCCAGGCGGGTGTCAACGTCATCGCCGACGGCAGCTGTCTGCTGGTGGTCATGGGTTTCCACGACCACTAGGGATCCGGCATCGCCCTCCCCGCCTGCTATACTGTCGGCAACACGTCGGAGCGTCATTGCTCCTTGTACCGACCGGGGGTGTCGATGGTCTACCTCGCCTACGACGGTTCGCTCAACGGCGACTGGGTTGCGCGCTACGCGATCCGTTTCGCCGCCCACGACCCCGAGCGCAACCTGAACCTGCTGCACGTCCTCGACGGGAAGGTGCCGGAAGCCGAACTGGAGCGGAAGATCGAGCACCTGCGGCGGGAATGCCAGGGCCAGGGAGTGGAGCTTTTCCCCCAGCTCCTGCCGCTGGCCCATGGGGTTTTTCACTCCCTGGCACAGGCGATTCCGACCGGACCGGAGAACTTCGTTGTCTGCGGCACCCGAGTCCGTTCCACCCGCAAGTCTTACCTGAAAGGCACTGTCGCCGAGCTGTTGCTGCGCCACGGCGCCTTTCCGGTGCTGGCGATACGCGTCGTCCAGCCTGGCCTGCTCGGCATCCCCCGCGAACTGCTCATTCCCCTGGCCGGCCACCCGCGCGGCCTGACTGCCGTCTGGCCTTTCTTCCGCCTCTTACTCCCCGATCTCGACTCGGTCCATCTGCTGCGCGGCATGGTGGTGAGCACCCTGCGCCTGCGCCGTCTTTCGGCCGGGCAGCATCAGGCGCTGCGCGAACAGGGGGTGCGCTACCTGGCCGCCGTGCTTGACGAGCTCCGGCAGCGGCTTGGCGAGGCCGGCTTTCACCTCGACAGCCGCATCGTCGTCTGCGACGACTGGGTGCGCGAGATCCTGGTTCATGCCAGCACCCTCAAGGCACGGCTGATCCTGCTCGGCGCTTCGGAACGAACCCGCTGGCACCGGGCGCTGCACGGCGACGCCCTCGAGCGGGTGTTGCGCGGAACCCCCTGCGACGTCGGCATCTACCGCTGGCCATGAGCACGGCGCGGCAGATTCAGCAGCTTGCACCCGAAGAGGTTTTCAGCATCCTCGGCAGCCGGCCCGCTGGACTGAATGCCCGGGAAGTGGCGGAGCGGCTGCTGGAAGTCGGCCGCAACACGGTGGAGGTTGTCGACCGCTGGCAGTGGCTGCGCCGGCTGCTGCATCAGTTCATCCATTTCTTCGCCCTGCTGCTCTACACCTCCGCCGCCCTCTGCTTCGTCGCCGATGCCATTCAGCCTGGGCAGAGCATGGCCGTGCTCGGCTGGGCGCTGCTCGGTGTCGCCGTGCTCAACGCCGGCTTCAGCTTCGTCCAGGAGTACCGGGCGGAGCGGGCGATGGCGGCCCTGCAGCGCTACCTGCCGCCGCAGGTTTCGGTCACCCGCGAGGGGCGGACGCAGCGCATCCTCGCCGAGGAACTGGTGCCGGGAGACGTGCTGCTGGTCGCCGAGGGGGACCGCATCGCCGCCGACGCCCGTTTGGTGCAGAGCGGCGACCTCCTGGTCAACAACGCCCCGCTCACCGGCGAATCGAAGCCCCGGGCGCTGGAGGCAACGGCGGTGGAAAGCCGCCTGGCGGAGAGCGACAACGTCGTCTTCGCCGGCTGCGCCGTGCTGCGCGGCAGCGGCGAGGCAGTGGTCTTCGCCACCGGCATCCGTACCGAATTCGGCAAGCTCGCCCATCTCTCCCAAAGCATCCGCCGCACCCCCTCCCCCCTGGAGCGCGAGACCGCCCGCATGGTGCGCATCCTCACCGGCATCGCCGTCTTCATGGGGGTTTCTTTCTTCCTCTACGGCGTGGCGAGCGGCCGCTCGCTCTGGGTCAACCTGGTCTTCATGATGGGGATCATCGTCGCCAACGTCCCAGAAGGGCTCCTGCCCACCCTCACCCTGTCTCTGGCTATGGGAAGCCTGCGCATGGCGAAGAAGAACGTCCTGGTCAAAGGGCTAAGCGCCGTCGAGGCCCTGGGGGCGGTGCACGTCATCTGCACCGACAAGACCGGCACCCTGACCCTGAATCAGCTGCGCCTCACCCACCTGGCCGACCCGCTGAGCGGGGAGAACTTCACCGACCCTGATGCCGGGCAGGGTGTGCTTGAAATGGCTCTGGCCGCCTCGGAGGTGCGGCCGACGGAGGCAGGGTTCTCGGGCGAT
>DATBML010000462.1:0-4145 GCA_036554885.1 Desulfuromonadales bacterium | reverse complement strand
GCGGGCCAGCCGGTCGTTCTTGGCGAGGAGGTCCTCTCCGATGCGGATCGTCCGGTGGTCGTGGTCATGCTCGTGCTGGTGATCGTGGGTGTGACCGTGCGTCTCGTCGTGGTGGTGCGGGTGATCATGGTCGGGGGTAGCACAGCCGCAGTCGTTGCACATGCTCAGTCGACCTCCATTTCGATGAGATGGAGCTCGTTCCCCTGCAGTCGCTCCAGGTCGTAGCCGCCGCAGGCCGGACAGGCGAACGTGTACGGATCGAGGGGGACCTCCACGCTGCACTGCCGGCACCTCCCTTTGCCGGGGATGCGGTCGATGACGAGCTGCGCCCCCTCCAGCAGCGTTTCCTTGGTGCAGGCCTCGAAGCAGAACTCCACCGCCTCCGGGACGACACCGGAGAGGGCACCGATCGCCACAGTGACCGAGAGCACCCTGGCCGCCCCCTGCTCGCGGGCGGTGCGCTCGGCGATCTCGACGATGCTGCGGGTGATGCCGACCTCGTGCATGCGGGCATCCTTTCGGTTCGAAAGCTGACTTCGACTATACGGCCGGCCGCCGGCAAAATCAAGGACCCGGCCGCCGGCAGAGGCGCCTTGAGTGTGCCGAATGGCGTCCTATCGCCTTTTTCGCGCCACCCTGTCTGGCGTAAAAATTACTTTCGCGCCACTTTATCCGGCGTGATAATCTTTTCGCATAGTTTAACCGATCTCCAACCACCTTGCCGGCCGCAAGCGAGAAAGGTCTCATTGAATGCAGCGAAAACTGTCCAGATTCCTGCTCCTGCTGCTGCTCGCCGGCCTCGTCGGCGCCTTTTTCGCTCTCGACCTGGAGCAGTACCTGACCCTCGACACCCTCAAGTCCCGCCAGCAGGCCTTTGCGGACGTTTACGCCGCCCACCCCATCCGCACCATAGCGGCTTACATGGGGATCTACATCCTGGCGACCGCCCTCTCCCTGCCCGGCGCGGTGGTGCTGACCCTGGCCGGCGGAGCGCTGTTCGGGCTGGGGGTCGGCTTCTTGGCCATCTCTTTCGCCAGCTCCATCGGCGCCACCCTGGCCTTTCTCGTCTCCCGGTTCATCCTGCGCGATTTCGTGCAGAGCAAGTTCGGCGACCGCCTGCGGGTCATCAACGAAGGGGTGGCCAAAGAAGGGGCCTTCTACCTCTTTTCCCTGCGCCTGGTGCCGATCTTCCCCTTCTTCCTCATCAACCTGGCGATGGGACTGACCCCCATGCGCACCGGCGTCTACTACCTGGTCAGCCAGGTCGGGATGATTCCCGGCACGCTGGTCTACGTCAACGCCGGCACCCAACTCGGCCGGCTGGAGTCGCTCTCCGGCATCCTCTCGCCGGGGCTGCTCCTCTCCTTTGCCCTGCTCGGCCTCTTCCCCCTGTTCGCCAAAAAGCTCCTCGATGCCATCAAGGCGCGCAAGGCCCTGGGCCGCTTCCCCAAGCCGAAGAAATTCAAATACAACATGGTCGTCGTCGGAGCCGGCTCGGCCGGCCTGGTGACCGCCTATATCGCCGCCGCGGTCAAGGCGAAGGTGGCCCTCATCGAAAAGGAGAAGATGGGTGGCGACTGCCTGAACACCGGCTGCGTGCCGAGCAAGGCGCTGCTGCGCTCGGCCAGGATGCTCGCCTACGCCCGGCGGGCCAGAGAGTTCGGCTTCGAGCGGACAACGGTCGATTTCGATTTCGGCGCCGTGATGGAGCGCGTGCAGCGGGTCATTCGCACGGTCGAACCCCATGACTCGGCCCAGCGCTACGCCGGCCTCGGCGTCGAGGTCATCCACGGCACGGCACAGGTGACCTCGCCCTATACCGTCGAGGTGAACGGGCGCGTGCTCACCACCCGCAGCATCGTCATCGCCACCGGCGCCCGCCCGTTCGTACCGCCGATTCCCGGCCTCGAGCAGGTGCCGTACCTCACCTCCGACAACCTGTGGGACCTGCGCCAGTTGCCGCAACGGCTGATCGTGCTGGGCGGCGGCCCCATCGGCTGCGAGATGACCCAGGCCTTCGCCCGCCTCGGCAGTTCCGTCACGCAGGTGGAAATGGCCCCGCGCCTCCTCGGCCGCGAGGATGAGGAGGTCTCCGAGCTGATCCGCAAGCAGTTCGAGGCGGAAGAGGTGCGGGTTCTGACCGGCCACGCCGCGAAGGAGGTCCGCGTCGACGGCGGCCGCCAGGTCCTGCTCTGCGAACACCGGGGAGAGCCGGTCGAGGTGGAGTTCGACGCCATCCTGGTAGCGGTCGGCCGGGCGGCCAGCGCCAAAGGGTTCGGCCTCGAAGAACTGGGGGTGCAGCTCTCTCCGCGCGGCACCCTCGCCACCGACCCCTTTCTGCGCACCAATTTCCCCAACATTTTCTGTGCCGGCGATGTCACCGGCCCCTACCAGTTCACGCACACCGCCGCCCACCAGGCCTGGTACGCGGCGGTCAACGCGCTGTTCGGCAGCCTCAGGAAGTTCAAGGCCGACTACCGCGTTATCCCCTGGGCAACCTTCGTCGATCCCGAGGTGGCCCGGGTCGGCCTGAACGAGCTGGAGGCGAAGGACCAGGGCGTCGCCTGCGAGGTCGTCCGGTTTCCCTTCGCCGAGCTTGACCGGGCCATAGCCGAGTCCGAGGCGCACGGCTTCGTCAAGGTGCTGACCAAACCGGGGAGCGACAAGATTCTCGGCGTCACCATCGTCGGGCCGCATGCCGGCGACATCATCGCCGAATACGTCCTCGCCATGAAGCAGGGGATCGGCCTGAACAAGATCCTCGGCACCATCCACATCTACCCGACCCTGGCCGAGGCGAACAAGGCGGCCGCCGGCGAATGGAAGAAAGCCCACGTCCCCGCAAGGCTGCTGCGCTGGGTCGAAAGGTATCACGCCTGGCGGCGCGGCTGAGCGGGAGACGAAGACGGTCGCCGGAAGCCCGGGACGCAACGGACAGGAGGTGCGCGATGAAGCAGAAAAATATCACTTTTGCCAACGACCAGGGGCTGCAGCTTGCGGCGCTGCTCGATCTGCCGGAGGACGAGCAGCCGCTGGCCTACGCCCTCTTCGCCCATTGTTTCACCTGCAGCAAGAACCTCGCTGCGGCGATGCACATCGCCCGGGCGCTCAGTCGCCGGCGGATCGCCGTCCTGCGTTTCGACTTCACCGGCCTCGGCGAGAGCGAAGGGGAATTCGCCGCAACCACCTTTTCCTCCAACGTGCGCGACCTTATCGCCGCCGCCCGCTTCCTCGAAGAACATTATCAAGCGCCGCGCATCCTCGTCGGCCACTCCCTGGGGGGGACGGCGGTGCTGGAAGCTGCCGGTGCGATCCCCTCGGTCGCCGCCGTCGCCACCATCGCCGCTCCCTGCCATCCCCGCCATGTTGCCGCCCTGTTCAAGGAAGCCCGCGAGGAGATCGAGCGCGCCGGCGAGGCGACGGTCAATCTCGCCGGCCGCGAGTTCGACATCCGCCGGGAATTTCTCGACGACCTGGAGGCACAGCAGACCCGGGAGAAGGTCGCCCGCCTTGGCGCCGCCCTGCTGGTCATGCACTCGCCCCGGGACCTGGTGGTGGGGATCGACCACGCCGCGGGAATTTACCAGGCGGCCAAACACCCGAAAAGCTTCATCTCCCTCGACCCGGCCGACCATCTCCTCTCCCGCCGGAAGGATTCCCGCTATGCCGGCGAGATGATCGCCGCCTGGGCTGGGCGCTATCTGGAGACGGCGGAAGAGGCGGCGGTGCCGATCGAGGTGATCGACAACCGGGTGACGGCGCGCACCGGGGCCGAAGGCTTCCGAACCGACCTCTTTGCCAACGGCTACGCGCTGGTGGCCGACGAGCCGGAGGCCTTCGGTGGCAACGGCCAGGGTCCCTCCCCCTACGACTACCTGCAGGCGGCCCTCGGCGCCTGCACCGGCATGACCGTGCAGATGTACGCCCGGCGCAAGCAGTGGCCTCTGGAGTCGGTAATCGTCCGTCTGCGGCATGAGAAAATCCACGCCGAGGACTGCGAACATTGTGAGGAAAAGGATGGCAGGATCGACCGCTTCGAGCGGGAGCTGGAGCTGAAGGGCGAACTGAGCGCCGAGCAGCGCCGGCGCCTGCTCGAAATCGCCGGGAGATGCCCGGTCCACCGCACTCTGCAGGCCGAAGTGCTG
>DATBML010000442.1:0-4865 GCA_036554885.1 Desulfuromonadales bacterium | reverse complement strand
GGTTGGAAGCCGACCAAGGTGCGCTTGATTATCGCTTCGATCATTGCCGCAGTCGTCGGCTTACAGTTCGGCGCTTTCGCTGTCGTGCTGGAAACAGTCGCCTCGGGGATCTCTTCCCTGCCGTTCGGTGCCTTCGCACTGCTGATGCAACCGATCCATCTAGGGATAGGCATCGTCGAGGGACTGGTCACGGCAACCGTCGTTTCCTTCGTCTGGAGAGCCCGTCCCGAAATCCTGCAAAGCGCCCGGGAAACCCGCCCGGTCGGCGCCGTGCCGATCCGCTCCGTACTGGCAACCTTCCTGGGAGCGACCGTGCTGACCGGTGGCATTGTCGCATGGTTCGCCTCGGAGCACCCTGACGGACTGGAGTGGTCGATCGCCGGGGTGACCGGCTCTGAGGAACTGGCGGAAGCGGAACACGGGGTTCACGGCGTGCTGGCCGCGCTACAGGAAAAGCTCGCGTTCTTTCCTGACTACGCCTTTCCTGCGCCCGGAGATAAGGGTGAGGCGGCCACCAGTGACAGCCGGCTTGGCACCAGTATTTCCGGGATCGTCGGCGGGGTCATTACCCTGGCGCTGTGCGCCCTGATCGGATTTATCCTCAAGCTGCGCGCCCAAACGAGGTGATTTTGCCGGGGTCACGGTGAGTTGGCGATCCCCGATCGTCGATTCCAGGCCCCGTTATTGCGACCTGCTCCAGCGTGTTGAAGCCAAATTCTGGCCAGGCCGGGCCGGTGCAAGACAGGCTTGGCAGGAGCTTCCTTTCTCTTTTTCACGATTTGCCAACCATAGAACGGCTCAACCTGATTCCAAATAGTTGAGCCGTCTTATCCGTTGTCCCGGATTCCATTCCCTCGCTTTATCCAGGGCTTTATCAGCAATTCTAAGCAGGTACCTGGATTTCCTCCCCCGTCTCCGCCGTCAGTCCCAGATCGCCAACCCGCACCCCCGCCACCTGCCGCAGGTCCGCCAGCGGCGTCAGGATCTCCATCTCGCTGCCGCCGTGGCCCAGGATGACGCCGAGGCCAAGGGAAAAACCTTCCGCATCACTGAGCGACAGCAGCCGGCCCGGCGCGGCCTTCTCCGCGCCGTAAACCGGCTTGTCGCCGAGCGGCAGCCGCACTGTAGCCGCCCCGGCGAAATAGTTCAGGAAGAGGTGCGCCCGCCGCGCCGCCCGCTCTTCCGGCGACCGCCGGCGCACCGCCACGGCCGGATCCAGGACATGCAGGGTCACCCGCCGATCCTGCCGCAGGGGAGCCAGGAGGTGCTCCAGTTCCCGCTCCGCCTGCACGGCGATCACCGTCAGCGGCTGCAGCAGCTCGATTTTCCACTCTTTGAGCGCTCCGCCGCCGGCCTCGGGCGCCACCAGCCCGGTGGTGTCGACCACCAGGGCGGTCGCTCCCGCCGCCGTCGCCTGCTGCCGCAGCCGCTGCGCCCCGACCAGCAGCGGCAGCATGTGCCCGCGGGGGGAGACGGCGCCGACAAAGAAGCGCTTCCGGGGTCGCGGCAGTCCCTCCGGGGCGCCGTTCAACACCGCCAGACTCATGGTCGACGGCACACCCAGAGTGCTCTGTCCGATGTCGCCGTCCAGCCAGCCCACCCGGCTGTGGTGCTCGAGAAGCCTCTCTGCGAGCCAGCGCACCAGCGTGGTTTTTCCGCTGTCGGTGGCGCCGATGACGAGAATCGTGCCGGAGCATCCCTCCGGCTGGAGTTCCTCCCAGCAGGGTGGAACACAAATGGTTCCGGTGCACATCTGAGCGGCCTCCCTTCTGTACCCAGTGTAGCCGCTTCCGGGCCGAAGAAAAGGCGCAACGAGTTGTCTTGACAAGCTCCGGCCAGCCGTTATGGTCTTACGTGCAGACACCCTGCCGCCGGAGATTTCCTTGATCAAGGTTCCCGAAGCCCGCATCCGCCGTCAAAACGGCTGCCCCGTTCGCCCTGATGGCGAATTCGTCCTTTACTGGATGATCGCCGCCCGCCGCGCGACCTGGAACTTCGCGTTGCAGCGCGCTGTCGTGTGGGCAACGGAACTGGGCAAACCGCTCGTCGTCCTCGAGGCCCTGCGTTGCGACTACCCCTGGGCGAGCGATCGGCTGCACCGCTTCATTCTCGACGGGATGGCCGCAAACGCCGAGGCTTTTCGCGGCACTCCGGTCTTTTACTATCCTTACGTCGAACCCGCCGCTGGAGCCGGGAAGGGACTGCTGGCCGCCCTGGCCGACAGCGCCTGCCTGGTGGTCACCGACGATTTCCCCGCCTTCTTCCTGCCGCACATGGTGGCGGCCGCGGCCGCCAGGGTGCCGGTGCTGCTGGAGCAGGTCGACGGCAACGGCCTGCTGCCACTGCGCGCCGCCGACCGCGACTATCCCACCGCCTACGCCTTTCGCCGCTTTCTGCAGAAGCAGCTTCCCGGGCACCTGGACGCGTTTCCGGCGGCCGACCCGCTGGCAGGGGTCGCTCTGCCGGCCGCGCGTCTGGCGCCGGAGATTCTGCGCCGCTGGCCACCAGCCTCCCCGAAGCAATTGGCGGCCGATGCCCACTTCCTGGCGAGCCTGCCGATCGATCACTCCGTGGCGCCGGCGGCGATCCGGGGCGGCACGAAAGCTGGCTGCCGACAGCTGTGCACGTTCCTGTCCGACCGGCTTGCGGACTACCTCGAACGGCGCAACGAACCGGAGGCTGAGGGGACCAGCGGCCTCTCCCCCTACCTTCACTTCGGCCACCTCTCGGTGCACCAGATCTTTGCCGAACTGGCGGCCCATGAGAAGTGGAACCTTGGCCGGCTCTCCTTTGAAACCCGGGGGAAGCGCACCGGTTGGTGGGGGATGTGCGAATCGGCCGAGGCGTTTCTCGACCAGCTCGTCACCTGGCGGGAACTCGGCTTTAACTGCTGCGCCTTCCGGGACGACTACGACCATTTCGAGTCGCTCCCCGCCTGGGCACTGGCGGCCCTGGCGAGGCACGCGGGCGACCCGCGGCCCCATCTCTACACCCTTGAAGAGTTCGCGGCCTGCGGCACCCACGACCCCCTCTGGAACGCCGCCCAGATGCAACTGGTACGGGAGGGTCGGCTGCACAACTATCTGCGCATGCTCTGGGGGAAGAAGATTCTGGAGTGGTCGGGCACGCCGCAGGAAGCGGCCTCGGTCATGATCGAGCTGAACAACAGGTATGCCCTCGACGGCCGCGATCCCAATTCGTACAGCGGCATCTTCTGGTGCCTGGGGCGCTACGACCGCCCCTGGGGACCGGAGCGGCCGATCTTCGGCACAGTGCGCTACATGAGCTCGGCAAACACCGCCCGCAAGGTGCGGGTAAAGGATTTCATTCGCTGGTACGCACCTTAAAGCAGGCCAGCGCCGCACCCGACAAAACACTGAAAGGCAGTTTGCAGACTCGGACTCGTCCGACTCGTCTGACGGGTCCGACATGTCGAAAAGCCAACAAAAAACATTCATTGGAGGCACATCATGGCTGAACTGACCGGAAAGAAAATTGCAATCCTGGCGGAAACACTCTACGAAGACCAGGAACTCTGGTATCCCTACTACCGCCTGCGCGAGGCCGGCGCCGAAGTCCATGTGGTCGGTCCGCACAAGGGAACCTACGAGTCAAAGCACGGCTACCCGGTGAATGCCGACTGCGCCGCCAGTGAAGTCAAGGCGGCCGACTTCAACGCAGTGATCATCCCCGGCGGCTACGCGCCCGACCACATGCGCCGGAACAAGGCGATGGTCGACCTGGTGCGCGATGCGGTCCAGCAGGGAAAGGTCGTCGCCGCCATCTGCCATGCCGGCTGGATGCTCGCCTCCGCCGGCGTCCTCAAGGGACGGAAGGCGACCTGCTACATCGCCATCAAGGACGACGTCGTCAACGCCGGCGCCGAGTATCTCGACCAGGAAGTGGTGCGGGACGGCAACCTCATCACTTCCCGCTTTCCCGCCGACCTGCCGGCCTTCTGCCGGACGCTCATCGCGGCACTGAAAGGTTAGGTGTGCCTGGGTTCGTCGGACTCTCTCCGGCAAACAGAAATATCATCGCTTTCACTGAGCGATCCCTGAACAGCCGTCGCCGGAATGCAGGAGCAAAAACCGGTTACCTGATCATGGACTTCCAACCTGATTAATTTGGCGTTTGCCTCGCCGTCGCTCAGGAAAATTAAAAACTTTCAAACTTCTTGCCTATAATTACAATTCGCAAATATTGACCAATCAAAAACTGGTGCTATAAATTTTCAACTACCCCCCATTCACTTTTACCAGGACAGCTCCGGTGTAATCCAGAGCAGGAAGGGCAACTTCAGGGAGGGAAACTTTTTACAACCGTACACGTGCAGCCTCTGCTGCAAACACCTGCGCCGCCGGGCGGCGGCAAAATTCCAACAACCGGGCAAATGGCCCCTGGGGCCGCCCAGAAAGGAGCTCCAAAGATGAAAGGCAAAGGAGAACTCCGTACGTTCTCGCTGCTGACGGCCGCCGTCCTGCTGGCCTTCGCCTCCGCAACGGCCGCTGAGGGGCCAGTGGGCAAGACCAGCTATGCCCCGGTCGCCGGAACCGAAGCCTTCACCACCGTCAAGCAGAACATGGAGAAGGAAAAGCCTGCAGTGATGAAACGCCAGATGGATCTGCTGGCCGAGCGCTACGACCTCGCCAACAAGTCCGCCTCCGGAGTGACCATGACCCGCGGCAAGGCGGTCCAGGAGGGGGTGAGAATCAAGCTTCCATCCGGCGTCACCTGGCAGCAGCTGGCGGCCATGAGTCCCGCCGAAATCCGCGACAAGGGGCTTTTTCCCAAGGGGTTCCTGCCGTTGCCGCACCCCAATCATCCCGAAGGGGGGATGCTCTTTCCCAAGTTTCATATCGACG
>DATBML010000428.1:0-5443 GCA_036554885.1 Desulfuromonadales bacterium | reverse complement strand
AAGCGGCGGTTGCCCGCCACCCGCGCCGCCAGCGCCAAATCGTAGTTGAAAAAGGCCAGGGCGGCGCTCGCCCGGGCGCCGGTCAGCAACCGGAAGATTTGCGGCGCGTTCTCCCGCACCGGCGCGTAAAGAAAACGGACGAGCCGGTCGGCGTAAAGCCGCTCGCTGCGGACCGAGCCGCTATCCCGCTCGATGTACTGGTGTTCCATGCTCCAAACCCTCCCGAGGGGCTGCCAGTGTCCGCGCAGCGTGGGCCGCATCCCGGTCGACACTGAGCACGACCAGGCCGATCAGGGTGCGCAGCGCCGTCTGCGGCGCCCGGCCGGCCAGCAGATCGACACGGATCTCCTCGAGAAAATCCGCCGCGCTGCGCTCCGGCAACAACTTTCGCAGAGCTCGACGGCAGACCTCGTCCTCCCGGCTTTGCCGCTCCAGCGACCGCAGATCTTCAGCGAGAAGAGCAAGACCTTCGGCGAACTGCCGCTGCCGCAGCGTCTCGCGGTAATACTTCTCGGCCGCGAGATTGAACTCGCGGGCCGGCACCCGCAGCGGATCGCGGGCGCCCAACTCCTCCAGGATACCCCGGGTCAACTTGTCTGAGGCCGCATGGCGATCCGGTGTCTCCAGGCGCTGCGACAGGTCCCGCAGCGTCTCGGCAAGTCCGAGAGCTTCGACGAGATCGGCGCCGTCATCGAGCAGCACCGCCAGCAGGGCGCGCCGGTATTCGTGGTTCAGCACCCGCAGGTAGCCGGGGTAGCGGCGGCTCGCTCGCACATGGCGGGTCCGTTTGAGAATCCGCCGCAGGAAAAGGTTGCGGGTATCCCGGCGCACGAAAAAGGTGGGAAGGCCGATGGCCGACCCGAAGAAAATCTGGCGGCGTTCACTTTCGCTTACGGGGTCGTCCGGGATCTGCCGGTGGGTAAGGCTCCCCTGGGCCATGAATTTGAATGCCAGGGCGGTCACCAGCACCTGCAGACTGACCGCCCCGCCGAGGTCGGTCTCGAGGTCGGGGAACAGGCTGTAATGGCGTCCCTCGAAACCGGAGAACCCGATGGCGGCGTGCTGCCGCTGCCGGCAGGGGAGGTAGAGGGACATCTGGCTGTCGAAGATCCCCAGATCGGCGAGGTCGCCCTTGAGGCGTTCCTGGTTGCCGAGGCGGCCGTCGAAGGCCGGACTGCTGCAGGTGCTGAGCAAAGCGACGGGGTAGTCGATCAGACGGAAATCGGGGACAAAATCCCCTTTCAGACCGAACATCCTGCTCAGCGGCCGGTCGAGCCACTCCGGCCCGAAAGGGGTCAGGGAGTGGCCGCAAACGGCCAGAGAAGCTTTCTTTCGCCAGCGGCGCCAAAGCATGCGCAGGTGGGTGTAGTCGAGCTGATGGGGAAGGAAGCCGAGCGCCTTCTCCGGGTGAAAGTCGGCAAAGGCCAGCCGGTAGGGGGCGGCGTTCCAGGTCCCGACGAACAGCGGGAGGAAGTGCTCGAAGGCCTTGATGGCGAGATCGCCGACGACCTTCTCCTCGGCCGCCCCGAACCCCGAGGCAGGGTCGCCCAGCAGCGCCGAGAGCCGGCGGCTTCCCAGGCTGACGTGCGTGCCGTTGTTGGCCAGGCTGGTGTTGGAGACGCCTGGCAGGACCACCAGGTTGTTGACGATGATCCCCGCCTCACGCAGCTTGGCCACCGCATGCAGCTGGCTGCGGCTCAGCACCTGGTGGCAGAGGTGCATGTAGCGATGCTTCTTCTCCCCCTGGTCCCAGCCGGAGAGACACGGGCTCATGAACAGCTCACGGTAGAAGGAGTCGGAAATGAGCGCGTTCAACTCCTTCTGGCGAACCGGCGGATGGGGGGCGAAACAGACCAGGGCCTCCTGGCCGCTTTCGTCCAGGCCGAATTTGCTGTTGGCGTAGAGGGTGAGAAGCTGGGTGAGCAGAAAGCGCTTGGCCGTCTCCCGGGCCAGCGCCCGGCCCAGGCCGGCAGCCGGGTCGAGCGGCACGACGTGGAAGGAGAAGGTCTCCGGCGAGGTATTGTCGCTCAGGTAGTGCTCCATGAGCCGGCGGCCGGTCGTGATGACCGTCTCCGACATGGACGGCTCGTCGCCGACGGCATCGGCCAGGGCCAGCTTGATCAGGTAGCTGACCGGCACCCGAAGCATCTCCTCCCCTGCCGGGGAACCGAGGACAAAGCGGGAGACATCGCTGCGCGGCCCTTCTTCCGGCCGGCGCTTGTCGGCGAGCAGGTCGTGCCGGAGCACGGCGTCGGCGAACGGACTCAGCCGCCGCCGGGGAAAGCGTACCCAACTGTTTTCCCAGACTTTCTCGCGGTCGGCGGCGAGAAACTCCTCCAGCTCGGTGATCAGCCGGCGGGGCGTCTCCCCGGCCCGGCTGCGGCGGACGATGTTAGCGAAGTAGTTGGACTGCTCGATGGCCCGGGGCA
This sequence comes from Desulfuromonadales bacterium, assembly GCA_036554885.1. GTDB lineage: Bacteria > Desulfobacterota > Desulfuromonadia > Desulfuromonadales > DASPGW01 > DASPGW01. The sequence goes on along the minus strand of DATBML010000428.1, from coordinate 3,014 downwards.
GGTCGACATCCTCGCGCTGCCCCCGCACCGCCGCCTGCAGCTCCGTTTCGGAACCGGCGGTGGTGTCGGTGCCGAGGAACGGCAGGGTATCCAGCAATTGATCCGGCGTTCCGCGCCGGACGCCCATGCGGGCGAATATTTCCTTGAGGTCGTAACGTCTCGATTCGCCGTCGGTCTGGCCGCCGGCGAGCAGGGCAAGGTGGTGCTGGGGATACTGCGTCACGGTCGTCTCCAGGGAGTCGGTTCGACGCGGGGGTCGCGCCGCAACCGCACAGGAGGGTGACACGCAATTATTGGCGGCGCGTTGGCCTTTCGTGAAAAGTTCGTTAAGTGGTGGTCGGGAGCGAACCCCCCGGCCAAGCCTGGAGGGCCTGGTCTTTCGCGTACCGTTCAATGCGGCCATTCAAGGCAGGGGTCGCACCCGGAGGCCGAAAACCCCTTCTCTTTCCTACTGCAGTCCCAGACGGGTAAAGAGAATGCCGGCGAATCGGTTCAGAGGGTGTTTGCGGCCGAGGAACGGGAAGATCGGCGGGCGGCGGAAGCCAAGACGTTCGATCTCGCGGACCAGGCCGCGGTGATAGCCGAATTTCAAGCCTCTTCGGAAGGCGTGCAGCGCCAGGTGCTTTTTCCCGCCGGCAAGGTAGACCTTGCCGAGGTGGAAATAGTGGACGGGATTTTCGGGCGCAAGGCGGATCGCCTCCTTGCAGAGAGCGATCCCTTGCAGAAAATCCCCTTTATTCGCAGCCAGGGAGAGGCCGAGAGCGGAGAGAGAGGCAGGCGGCGTTTCGGACGAAAGGGAGTGGAGGAAAGGAAGCGGCGGTTCCAATGCATTCAATCGGTGGGCGAAATCAGTATTCGACATTCAACTCCTCCTCGCGAAAAGGGTCAGGCGTCAACCCTGCACGGCCAGGATGCAAAGAAGCTATTTCAAGCTTGGAGGATTTATAACTCAAGCAGCAACTGCCGAATAGGGTGATTGGTGCAGGAATCGGCTGAAGATGATTGCATTGGGCGATGCGCGTGTGCACAGGTCCCTGTGGCTCCGCATTGCTGACTCCGGCCAGGTTTCCTGGAAAAACCATGCACCAGATCCTAACCTCCGAAGATTTCGACGGTCTGCTTGGGAGAAATGTGAAATTACTCAGGAGATGGTTGGAAAGGAGGGGGACTCGCTTGGAATGTTGTCCTAATGAAAATCACCGACTTAATCAGGTTTCCGGTTGCACGGTTTCATCGCCTCCACTTCAAAACGCTTGATCTTCCGTGTGGTGGTCTTCGGAAATTCCTCCTCGCGAATCGTGAAATTTCTGACGCGCTTGTAGTCGGCGAGCCTTTTGCCGGCGGAACCAATCTCTGCACGAATGAGCGATTCCAGCTCCGCGCTGGAGAGAGACTCCTTTCCCTGTCCCTTCGCATACTCTTCGAGAGCCTCCCGTGCGGGATGGATCATCGCCCTGATCTCCTCCTCGACCGGCCCGGTCTTGTGGGCGTACACCACGACCTCGGCGATGAAAGGGCTTTTGAGTATCTCGTTTTCCACCTCCTCCGGGTACACGTTCCTGCCGTTGGGGGTGACGATCAGGTTTTTGGCCCTGCCGCATATCCAGAGGAACCCCTCGTCATCGAGGCGTCCCAGATCTCCCGTCCGGTACCAGCCGTCGGCCAGAACTTCCGCGGTGGCCTCCGGGTCCTTGAAGTACCCCTGCATGACGTTCGGGCCCCGGACCAGGATCTCCCCCACCCTTTCGTCGTTCGGGTCGTCGATCCTGACTGCGATCCCCGGCATGACACGCCCCACGGTACCGTTTCTTGAACCGTCCGGAGACTCTGCCGCGATGACCGGCGACGTTTCGGTGATTCCGTACCCCTGGTAAATCGTTATGCCGAGCCTTGCGAATCCGCGGGAAATAGCCGGATCGAGAGCAGCCCCTCCACTTATGAAGATCGTACCGGAACCGAGCTTTTTCCGAATTCGGGAATAGACGAGGGGCCGGGTCGGTGGAAAGGCGACGAGAAGCCGGGAGACGCCATGCTTCTCGATTTTTTTCATGATCCTGTCGAAGATCAGCCGATAGAACGCCGGCACTCCCACGAAGAAAGTCGGCTTGTTCTCCGCCAGGTTTTCACCGAGCTTTTTCAGCGACTCGCAAAAGGAGACCCTTCCCCCGAGGGAAAGGGGCAGCAGGATACCGCAGACCTGTTCGAATACGTGGTTGATCGGGAGAAAGGACAGGGTATGAACCCTCTGGTCCACTTTGAGATGGGCGGCGGCTCCGCGTATGTTGGATACGATATTGGCGTGGCTGAGCATCGCTCCCTTGGCGCGGCCGGTGGTCCCGGAGGTATAGAGGATCAGGGCGGTATCGTCCGGGCGGCGGGGAACAAAAGAAAATTCCACTTCGTGGAGAAGCTCATGGAAGGGGAGTACGTCGCATCGGCCTGAATTCACGCCGACGACAAGGGTTCTCTTCACACCATCGGGGGAGTCGAGGGTCACGACCGACCGGAGTGACGGCAACTCGTCCGCCATGGCCAGGACCGCTTCGAAATGATCCTCGTCGGTGAAAAGGACCCTGGCCTCGCTATGGGTCAGTATGTGGCGAAGCTCGTTGCTCCTCAATTCCCGGTCGATGGGGACGACCACACCGCCGGCCTTCAGGATTCCCAGGTAGGCCATGACCCACAGCGGGGAAGAGGGGGCCAGCAACGCCGCGTGATCGCCCGGCTGGAAACCGCATTTTGTCAGCCCGGCGGCAATATGCTCGGTAGTCGTCCGAAGCTTATCATACAGGGTTTCCCGCCAGACTCCGCCGGTCTTGTGCAGGAAGGCGGGCCTGTCGCCGAACTTCCGGCAACTCTCGTCGATCAGGGAATGGATCGTATCCATAAGAACGGTCCCCCGAGCCTGGTTTAAAATGCCAATAGTGAATATTGGCATTGTTAAGACCAGGTTACCGTTCTGTGAATTTTAAGAGATTGTCAAACCAGGCGGGATTTCCCGGCTGCCAGCACGT
>DATBML010000368.1:0-4774 GCA_036554885.1 Desulfuromonadales bacterium | reverse complement strand
GAGAATGCAACCCTGTTCGAATCGATGAAGACGGCGCGGGAGTTCCTCGAGGAGATGTCCATCCGCGATGGCTTGACCAGACTCTTCAACCACAGGCATTTTTACAATCGCCTCGATGAGGAGTTTTCAAGGGCTATTCGTTATAAAACACCCCTTTCGCTTATTTTCTTCGATATTGACGATTTCAAGATGGTCAACGATACCTGCGGCCACACGCACGGGGATGAGGTGCTCAGGCGGATAGGCCGTATCATCAGAAACGTGATCAGGGAGAGTGATGTTGCAGCCCGGTATGGAGGGGATGAGTTTGCAGTTCTTCTCCCGAATACCTCGGCCGATGGGGCACTCGATCTGGCCAACAGACTGCAGTCGATTATTCACGAACACCCCTTCGAAGACCTGAAAGTCGAGAAGGTTACCACCAGCACCGGGGTCGCAACTTTCACCCATGGAAATCTGCAGTCCTTCGATGAACTCGTTCGACTGGCCGATCAGGCAATGTACATGTCGAAGGTGAAAGGGAAAAACCGGGTAACTCGGGCCGATGACGATTCTGAGAGCCCAACCTGAAATTTGCAGGGTCCCATCCTACCACCCCTGATAATTGCGCAGCAGTTCGCAAAGAATCTCCGTCCTCTCGTGGTCCAGATTGTAGGTCAGGCCACAGACCGATTTGTAGCAATCGGTGCGCGCCGCCAACTCTTCCCCCCAGGCCGGATCGTAAAAGCTGACCATCGCTGCCAGAAACTGCTCCTCGCCCCCGCTTTCCTTGGCAAACTCCGCCGCGACCCGTTCCCGCAGCGGCCGCAGCTCGTCCTTGTCGCGGGCGGTTGCCGTGGTGCCGGGGCCGAAGAGGTGCGCCCCGAGGAAATCCACCCCCCGTTTCCAGGCCGCCAGAAAACGTTCCCGCTTCTCTTCCGACTCCTCCAGCACGTTCAGGACGTTATCCTTGTTCATGACCGTTTCCCTCCGTCCGCGGAAGACACTCCTGCTACCAGTCTACCAGAAGCTCCATGAATCCAGAAGGTCGGCGGCCGATCAGGGAACAGGAAATCCTTGGCTGTCGCAGGATTTTACGGTAGGATAAGCGCCCTGTCGAATGTCATGAACGGGGCCTTGCCCCTTTCCCGAATCAATCTCAGCCCTCCTCCCTGGAAAATACTTTGCAAGAACTGGTCACGATCATCCTCGCCTCCGGCCGCACGGCCCTCGAGCTCGCCCTGCACCTGCTGCTGCCGGTCATGGTCATCATGCTCGCCCTGATGAAGGCACTGGAGGACCGGGGCATGCTCGCCTGGACGGCCCGCATCCTGGCGCCGCTCCTGCGGATTTTCGGCATCCCCGGCACCGGGGTGTTCGCCATGCTGCAGATTTTGCTGATCAGCTTCGCCGGCCCGATCGCCACCCTGTCGATCCAGGACCGGGACGGCACCCACCAGCGCCGCATCGCCGCCACCCTCGCCATGGTGCTGGCCATGCCGCAGGCCAACGTGCTCTTCCCCATGGCCGCGGCCGGGATGAACCTGGGCGCCGTCGTCCTGCTCTCCCTGGTCGGCGGGCTGGCTGCCGCGAGCCTGACCTATTACGTCCTGACCCGCTCCCTCGGGAGGGAAGGGGCCGCGTCTTCCGCTGTAGCGGCGCCGGCCATCGAGAAGTCCCGGCGCAGCCTCTGGGCGGTGATGGTCGGCGGCGGCCAGGAGGGGGTGCAGATCGTCCTCAATGCCATCCCCGCCCTGCTGCTGGCCATCTTCGCCGTCAACCTGCTGAAGGGGGCCGGGGCGATTACCCTGCTGGAGCATGCGCTGACGCCGGCTCTCAACCTGATCGGCCTGCCCGGCTCGGCGGTGCTGCCGCTGGCTACCAAGTACCTGGCGGGCGGGACGGCCATGATGGGGGTCACCCTCGACCTCATCAAACAGGATGTCATGACCATGGCGGAGTTCCACCGTCTGGCCGGCTTTCTCATCACTCCCCTCGACGTGGTCGGGGTCTCGGTCCTGGCCGCCGCCGGGCCGCGGGTCGCGGCGGTGGCGCGGCCGGCGGTTATTGGGGGGCTTGCCGGCATCCTGGTTCGCGGCGTGCTGCACATGGCGATTTTCTAGCGCACCGGGCGGGCCAAAAGTTTTCTCGCCCCTGGCTCCTGAAGAAAAAGCTCTCAGGCGATTGCCCGGCAGGGCTTTTCGTCTAACCTTTGATTTGAGCAGATTTTCCGTTGTCTTTGCCCGCCGCTTTGTCTAACATAGCGCGCTTTGCGGCAGCCGACGACAAGCTGATCGCCACAGGAGGTTTTTCGATGAGTATTTCCGATAGATACCGGGAGCTGGTCAGCGACGTCAAGGTTCTCAGCGGACAATTGCAGGGGCTGGATGAAGAACTGGCGGCGCAGGTCCTGAAGCCGGTCAACCAGGCGATGGAAGGGTTGCGCGAACTGCAGGAGTCGGTGGGGGAGATCCCCCGTATCCGACTGGAGGCTGATTTGACCCCGGTCCTCCTCAAGGCGCACGGCCGTCTCGACCGCGCCCGACTGCTGCTTGAGGAGCAGGGGGCCGAAGACCGGGCGGCGGCGGTCTGGGAGATGGAACAGAAGATTTACCGGCTGCTGAACGACCTGTAGGTCGCGAGTCCAAAGTCCCGAGTCCCGAGTCCCGAGTCCATGGGCTTAGACCCGGGACCCGGGACCTTGGACCAGGGACCCGTGACTTCTATGCTTTTTCCACCGCCCGCCGCCAGCGTTCAAGCAGTTCCTGCCGCCACGCCTGTGGCCGCTGCTGCAGGAATCGCCGATCCTCCCGCCAGCTTGCCTTGATCTCGTCGAGGGTGCGCCAGAATCCCACCGCCAGCCCGGCCAGCATCGCCGCTCCCAGCGCCGTGGTTTCCACCGTCTGCGGTCGGACCACCGGAAGTTCGGCCAGATCGGCCTGCAGTTGCATCAGCAGGTTGTTCCGGGCGGCACCGCCGTCGACCTTGAGCAGGGCCGGCGGCTTGCCCCGGTCGGCGGTCATCGCCGCCACCAGATCGCCGATCTGCAGGGCGATTCCTTCGAGAGTGGCCCGTGCCAGGTGGGCGGCGGTGGTGCCGCGGGTGATGCCAAAAATGGCGCCGCGCGCCTCGCTCTTCCAGTGCGGCGCCCCCAGCCCGGTCAGCGCCGGGACGAAGGCCAGACCGCCGCTGTCGGGCACCGAGGCGGCCAGCGCCTCGATGTCCATGGAGTTCTGAAAGAGCCCCAGGCCGTCGCGCAGCCACTGCACCGCGGCGCCGGCGATGAAGGCGCTCCCTTCGAGAGCATAGCTGACCTCGTCGCCGATCTGCCAGGCGACGGTGGTCAGCAGGCCGCTCTTGCTGGCAACGATCTCGGTCCCGGTGTTTTCGAGCAGGAAGGCGCCGGTGCCGTAGGTGCATTTTGCCTCGCCGGGGGCGAAGCAGGCCTGGCCGAAGAGGGCCGCCTGCTGATCTCCGGCCATGCCGGCCACCGGGATGCCGTCCGGCAGGACCTCCATCCCCTTGGTGTGGCCGTAGACCTGGGAGGAGGGGCGGATGTCGGGCAGCAAGGGGCGGGGCACCTCGAACAGGTCGAGCAGTTCGTCGTCCCAGGCGAGGCTGCGCAGATCCATGAGCAGGGTTCGCGATGCGTTGGAGACGTCGGTGACGTGGCGCACCCCGCCGGTCAGCCGCCAGACGAGGAAGGAGTCGACGGTGCCGAAGGCGAGTTCACCGGCTTCGGCCCGCCGGCGCAGCTGTGGCTCCTGCCGCAGGCGCCAGGTGAGCTTGGTCCCGGAGAAATAGGGGTCGAGCACCAGGCCGGTTTTCTCGCGGACGCGCGGCTCGACTCCCTTCTCTTTCAGCTCGTTGCAGATGTCGGCGCTGCGCCGGCACTGCCAGACAATGGCGTTGCCGACGGGGCGGCCGGTGGACCGTTCCCAGAGCAGGGTGGTCTCGCGCTGGTTGGTGATGCCGATGGCGGCGATTTCCGATGCCGGTACGGCCGTTTCCTGCAGCAGCCTTCGGATCGACTGCAGCACCGAAAACCAGATCTCCTCGGGATCGTGTTCCACCCATCCCGGCTGCGGATAGTGCTGGGGGAAATCGACGGTAACCTTGCCGTGGATGACGAGGTCGCGGGCGATGAGCAGGGTGGTGGTGCCAGTGGTCCCCTGGTCGATGGCGAGAAGGTAATGCATCATTCGGTCTCCAGAGACGCGGAAGGTTGAGCGGTCTTGATAAGTATAGGGGGGCGGCAAAATGAGTCAAGGCGGTAAAATTGCTACTTTTTGCATCCCGTCACCGAAAAAAAGTATGCCGTAATCTGTTAAAGTTAAGGCAACGTTCATCGTGATTTGAAATCCGTGGGAGGTCTTATGGACAAGAAGAAGGAACAGGAGGTCAAACTGGAGATCCAGTTGGACGAAGAAATCGCCCAGGGTTCCTATGCCAATCTGGCGGTGGTGAATCACAGCGACACCGAGTTCACTCTGGATTTCATTTTCGTCCAGCCCCAGAGCCCCCGGGCCAAGGTGCGCAGCCGCGTGATCACCTCGCCGCGGCACGCCAGGCGCCTGTTGCTGGCGTTGGAGGAAAACATTCGCAAGTACGAACAGAAGTTCGGTCCCATCGACCCGGGTCCAAAGGGAGCGGCGGCTTCGGAGCAGGTGGGGAACTTTCACTGATCGCCTGCCGAAGGTGTCACGGCCATGATACTTTTTCCTGAGGAAAGAGGCACCAGGTGAGAGGAGTTCAAAGCATGCCTTGGCGAGGGGGGCTCAAGATCTTTCTGCTG
>DATBML010000343.1:0-7428 GCA_036554885.1 Desulfuromonadales bacterium | reverse complement strand
CGAGTGGCTTTCCGGTCCGGAAGCCGACAGCCTGTTAAGCGGCTTCCAATTATGATCCACATCGGCATCAGCCTTACCCGCCACCGCCTGCATAAGATACTGAACCAACTGTTCATACTTCTTTACCAATGGGTCATTTGGATGCCGATGATGGGTCAATATTCAATGCCGATTAACAATGGGGGGAAATTTCTCAATGGGGAGGTTGTTTTGGAAGCAAACTATTTGGCTCCTGCTTTTCAAAATGGCTTCTATCAAATTAGCCGTCACTGGTGAAGAACTGTCGTCGGTGACCATTTGCCGAGAACGTCGCTCAAATTTCGCAACTCTTCCGACCACAGGATTTTTCTCGGTTTTTTTGATGAAAAAAACCCCCGACATAGGTACAATGCCGCGTTGCAAGCTGAACCGTCGGCGTGCCGCCGGCCGAAGAAGAGGAGTTCACGATGATCCGGAAACTGTCGCTCTCCACCCGCCTCACCACAGGGTTCCTGCTGGCGCTGCTGCTGACCGTCAGCGTGGGCGGGATGAGCTTGCTCAAAATCAACTCCCTGGCCGAGATCAACCGGAAGATTTACGATCATCCCTTTACCGTCCGCAGCAATCTCCTCGAAATCCGCCACGACATCCAGGCCATGCGGGCGCACCTGCTCTCCGTCCTGCTGGCCGACGGAGCGCAGAGCCCGGAGCAGGTGGCGGCGGAACTGGCTGCGATCGACCGGCAGATCGAGCAGAAATTCCAGATCATCAACGAGCGGTATCTCGGGCCGAAGGAGGATTTCCGGGAGATGACGGCCGCCTACGCGGAGTGGGAGCGGGGGGCTTCCCGGGTCGTCGCCCTGCTCCGGGAGGGGAAGCTGGAAGAAGCACGACGCCTGCGTCGGGACGTGGTCTACCCGCAGGCCGAGAAGATGCTGGCAGCGACCGATACGATGACCGAATTCGCCGCCAACCGGGCGGCCGGTTTCATCGCCGAGGCGAAGGCGGAGCGCGGCCGGGCCCTGTCCGCCATGGCGGCCATGCTGGTTTTAGCCTTGGCGGTCTGCTTCGCCGTTTCGCTGTTCATCATCCGCAGCATCACCGTCCCGGTGGAAAAACTCGTCACGCTGGCCCGCGACCTGGCCCGCGGCAAGGACCTCCAGGTGCAGCCGGTCCTCTATAACGACGAGGTCGGCCAGTTGGAGCACTCCTTCAACGCCATCATCGCCGCCAGCAGCCAGATGGTGAGCCAGGCGCGCACCATCGCCGCCGGCAGCTATGCGGAGGTGGTCCGCCTGCGTTCGGAGGAGGACACCCTGGGGATCGCTCTGCGCGACATGACCGGCGCCCTGGCCGAAAGGGAGCGGGAAAGCCGGGCCGAGAACTGGCTTAAAACGGGGCAGAACCTGCTCGGCGAAGGGATGCGCGGCGACCAGGAGCTGCAGGTTCTGGCCACGGCGGTAGTCGGTTTCTTAGCCGAGCGGCTGCATGGCCAGGTCGGCTGCCTCTACCTGCTGGATGAAAAGTCGGGACGGCTGCGCCGCCAGGGGAGCTACGCCGGCGCGGCTGAAGAAGTGCCGGCCGAGTTCGCCCTGGGAGAGGGGCTGGTGGGGCAGGCCGCGGCCGACGGCCGCACCCTGCTGCTCGGCGACATCCCCGCCGATTACCTGCGCATCGCCTCCGCCGTCGGGGGAGCGCCCCCCCGCCATCTGCTCATCGTCCCCTTCCACTTCGAGGAGCGTCTGCTGGGGGTACTGGAGTTGGCCTCCCTGGCCCCCTTCACCGAACTGGAGCAGGAGTTCGTCACCCGGGCCGGCTCCATCCTCGGCTCCGGCTTCAGCCTGGCCCTGGCGCGCCGGGAGATGCAGCAGCTGCTGCAGACCTCCCTGCAGCAGGCCGAGGAACTGCGGCTCCAGCAGGAGGAGATGGCCGCCATCAACGAGGAACTGGAGGAGCAGACCCAGGCCCTGCGGGCCTCCGAGCGGCTGCTGCAGGAGCAGCAGGAGGAGTTGCGGGCGACCAACGAGGAACTGGAGGAGAAGACCCAGGACCTGGAGCTGCAGCGGGAGAACATCCTGCGGAAAAACCGGGAACTGGAGGAGGCGCAGCGGGAGCTGGAACAGCAGGCGCACGACCTGGAACTGGCCAGCCGCTACAAATCGGATTTCCTCGCTAACATGTCCCATGAGCTGCGCACCCCGCTGAACAGCTTGCTGATCCTCAGCCGCGACCTGATGGAAAACCGCGACGGCAACCTCCTCTCCCAGCAGGTGGAGTCGGCGGAAGTGATCCACAACAGCGGTGTGGATCTGCTCAACCTGATCAACGACATCCTCGACCTCGCCAAGATCGAGGCGGGACGGATGGACCTGTTCGAGGATGAACTGGCACTCTCGGACCTCGCGGATGCGCTGAAGTCACGCTTCCTCCCCCAGGCGAGGAAAAAAGGGATCGTTCTGCACGTGCACCTGGAGGACGACGCACCGGAGGCGATCCGTACCGACCGGCAGCGGCTGGAGCAGGTCCTGAACAATCTGGTCGCCAACGCGGTGAAGTTCACTGCGGAGGGGAGTGTGGAGATCGCCTTCGCCGCCGCGGCCGACGCCTCCCCGGCGCAGCCGGAGCTCGTGGTCAGGGTGCGCGATACCGGCATCGGCATACCGGCCGACAAGCTGCACGGCATCTTCGAGGCCTTCAAGCAGGGCGAGAGCGGTACTTCTCGCCGCTACGGCGGGACCGGCCTGGGCCTGGCCATCTCCCGCAACCTGGCCGGACTGCTGGGCGGAACCATCACGGTGGAAAGCGCCGTCGGGACCGGCTCGACCTTCACCCTGCGCCTGCCGCCACGCCACTCCCAGCCGGCGCCGGCGTCCGCCCCACAACCGGCGCTTACCGCGTCCGTTCCCGCCGTCGCCAGGCCCACCGTCGTCATGTCCGCTATCGCTGACGATCGCGACAACCTGGCCGACGGGGAACGTTCCATTCTGATCATCGAGGACGACCCGGCCTTCGCCGCCACTTTGCGGGAGGTCTGCCGTTCCATGGATTTCCGGGCGCTCTGCGCCCTCACCGGCGAGGAGGGTCTCATCCTGGCCCGGGCGCATCTGCCCACCGCCGTCATTCTCGATCTGCGGTTGCCCGGCATGAGCGGCTGGCAGGTGTTGGAGACCCTCAAGGCCGATACCGGATTGCGCCACATCCCGGTCCACATCATCTCCTGCGAGGACCCCTCGCGGGAGGCCTATGCCATGGGTGCGGTCGGCTTCCTGAGCAAGCCGGCCAGCCGCGAGGAACTTGAGGGGAGCTTGAAGAACCTGGAGGCGGTCCTCAACAAGAGCATCAAGGAACTCCTGCTGGTCGAGGACGACGACAATCTGCGGGGCAGCATCGAGCGGCTGCTCGCCCATGACGACATCGCCGTCACCGCCGCCCCGAGCGGCGCCGCCGCCCTGGCAGCCCTGGCGGCGAAGTCCTACGACTGCATGGTGCTCGACCTCGGCCTCCCCGACATGAGCGGCTTCGAGCTGCTCAAGCGCCTGCGGGCCGACGGACGCTGCGCCGCGATGCCGGTGATCGTCTACACCGGGCGCGAGCTCTCCCGCGACGAAGAGCGGGAACTGCGGCAGACCTCCGAGTCGATAATCGTCAAGGGGGCCAAATCCGAGGAGCGGCTGGTGGACGAGACCGCCATTTTCCTGCACCGCGTGGTGAACAGGCTGGGCAAGAGCCAGCAGCAGTTCATCCTCAACCTGCACGACCGGGACTTCTACCTGCGCGACAAGGGGGTGCTGCTGGTCGATGACGACATGCGCAACCTTTTCGCCCTGGCCAAGGTCCTGGAGCAGCGAGGGCTGCGGGTGATCAAGGCGGAGGCGGGGGACAAGGCGCTTTCGCTGCTGCGCGAGGGGGCGGGGGTGGACCTCATCCTGATGGATATCATGATGCCGGGGCTGGACGGCTATCAGACCACCCGGGCCATCCGGGAGCTGGGCATCAGGACCCCAATCATCGCTCTGACCGCCAAGGCGATGAAGGAGGACCGGGACAAGTGCCTGGCCGCCGGGGCCAGCGATTATCTCGCAAAGCCTGTCGACGTGGACCGGCTCATGTCGATGATGCGGGTCTGGCTCTATGCGTAACAGGCTGATGAAAAACGCCCATCTGCGGCGTTGCCCTCACCCTTCGTCAACGACGTACCTTCCAGGTACGCCTTATTCCTCAGGGTTTCTGGCGCCTTGCATCTGGACATTTTTGATCAGCCCCGGAAACCAGGTATGACGGTTATGGTCAGGCGCGATGACTTGGAAGTGGAAGAGCTGGAAATCGACCTGCTTTTGGAGGCGATCCGCCGCCGCTACGGTTATGACTTCCATGATTATGCCCGGGCCTCACTACGCCGGAAGGTCCGCCACATCGCCGCCACGGTCGGGGTGGCGCAGGTCAGCGACCTGATCCCCCGCCTGCTGCACGAGCCGGAGTTGTTCAGCAGCGTGGTGGGAGCCTTCGCCACGCCGGTGACGGAGATGTTCCGCGACCCGCCCTTCTTCAGGTTCCTGCGCGAATCCGTCGTCCCGCATCTGCGGACCTGGCCCTTCGTCCGCATATGGGTAGCCGGTTGCGCCACCGGCGAGGAGGTCTATTCCCTGGCCATTCTGCTCAGAGAAGAGGGAATCTACGAGCGCTGCACGCTGTTTGCCACCGACTTTGTCGACCCGGTGCTGCGCCGCGCCCGGGACGGCATCTACCCCCTGCGCAACATGAAAACCAACCTCGCCAACTACCAGCGGGCCGGCGGGCGGGGGACACTTTCGGACTACTGTCACGCCGACTACGATTCGGTCATCATGGAGGCGGAGCTCAGGGAGAACATCACCTTTGCCAATCACAACCTGGTGACGGACGGGGTGTTCAGCGAAGTCCACCTGATCCTGTGTCGCAACGTGCTGATCTATTTCAACGGCACCCTGCAGAAGCGGGTGCTCGACCTGTTTCACGCCAGCCTGCTGCATGGCGGTTTTCTCGCCCTGGGCAGCAAGGAGTCGCTGCGGCACGGCGACTTCCGGGACAAGTTTCAGGAACTGGAGCCGACGTGGAAGATCTACCGCAAGGCCGATTGAAGCGGCTGCAGGAAGAGCGAGCGCGCCGTTTCGCTGCGGTGGTCATCGGCGGTTCGGCCGGTGGCATCAGCGCCGTGACCGCCATCGTCTCGGCGCTCCCGGCTTCGCTGCCGCTGCCGGTGGTCGTGGTGCTCCATCAGAGCTCGGGGGAGCCTCTCGGCTGGGTGGATTATCTCGGCCGTCAGGCCAGGCTGCCAGTGGTGGAGGCGGAGGACAAGCTGCCCCTTGCCGCCGGCACGATCTACTGCGCTCCGGCCGGCTACCATCTGCTGCTGGAGATGGATGGCACCCTGGCCCTGTCGGTGGACGAAAAGGTCAACTTTTCCCGGCCGAGCATCGACCTGCTGTTCACCAGCGCCGCCGACGCCTTCGGCCCGGCGCTGATCGGGATCGTCCTGACCGGCGCCAACGGCGACGGCGCCCGGGGACTGGCGGTGATCGCCGCCGCCGGCGGTCTGGCCATGGTGCAGTCGCCCCGCACGGCGGATTGGCCGGTCATGCCGGAGGCGGCCCTGCGGGCGACGCCGCAGGCGCTGGTGGTGGACCTGGAACAGATCGCGGAGACATTGGTTAAATTGACCACGTAGGGGCTAGTCATGAATTGCCACTACCGAGAAGGAAACAGGCCATGGAAAGACCCGCCATCCTGATCGTCGACGATCGGGAGGAAAACCTGCTGGCGCTGGAGCGCATTCTGGAGCGGACCGGCGCCGTTACCGTCAGGGCCAACAGCGGCAACGACGCCCTCAAGGCCTGCCTCAACCAGGAGTTCGCCCTGGCCCTGCTGGATGTGAACATGCCGGAGATGAATGGCTACGAACTGGCGGAACTGATGCGGGGGGAGAAATGCCTCTCCAACATACCGATCATCTTTCTCACCGCCGCCTACACCCAGCAGCACCAGGTCTTCAAGGGCTACTCCTGCGGCGCCGTCGACTACATGGTCAAGCCCCTGCAGCCGGAAATCCTCCTGAACAAGGTGGCGGTCTTTCTGGACATTTACCGCCAGAAGCAGGAACTGCTCCTGCGGGGACGGGAGCTAAAAAGACTCAATGACGAGTTGCAGCAGGCCAATGAGGCCGCCGAGGCGGCAACGAAAGCGAAGAGCGCCTTCCTTGCCGACATGAGTCACGAGATTCGCACCCCTATGACCGGCATCATGGGGATGACAGAGTTGCTTCTCAACTCCGGCCTCTCCCCCGAGCAGCGGGATTTCGCCGAAATCGTGCTGCGCTGCGGCAGACACTTGCTTGCCCTCATCAACGACAGCCTCGATCTGGCAAAAATCGAGGCTGAGCACATGCGTTTCGAGGTGGTCGAATTCGACCTGCGAGAGACGCTCGACGGCGTTATCACCCTTCTGACCCATGCCGCACAGGAAAAAGGTCTCGGGCTTTTCTCCCTGGTAGCGCCTGAGGTGCCAGAGGTACTGTGCGGAGATCCGGGTCGTCTGCATCAGATCGTCACCAACCTGGCGGGAAATGCCATCCGGTTCACGGAGCGGGGAGAGGTGAGGATTGAGGTCAGACTGGAGGCGGAGGACGAGACCACGGTACGCCTGCGCTTCGAAATCCAGGACACCGGCATCGGCATTTCGGAAGAGCATCTCGCCGACATCTTCACTCCCTTCGTGCAAACGCATGCCGCCGGCCGCAAGTACGGCGGGACCGGTCTGGGGCTTTCCATCTGCAAAAAACTGGTGGAACTCTTCGACGGCAAGATCGGTGCGGAGAGCAAAGAGGGCGTGGGATCTACCTTTTGGTTTACGGCCGTTTTCGAGAAGACCGTTTTTTTGGCAGCAGAAACAGGGAACGGCGGTTAGTTTAGCACCACTTCCTCTTGCGGGTAAGTGTGGTAAGCAAGGCTCAGCCCTTGACACCTAATCTGTTGAAAATGCCGATCCCTGATGCTTCCGGCGGCGGCATTTTCTTTTTGAAATCAAGCCTCGCCCGCTGATATTGACATCCAACGGGCTGCGGGGAAAATTTGCTGAAACAAAATCCCTTCGTTGCACCAGAAGTAGACGGAATTACGGCGAGATTTGTTGCATTAAAGCGTTCATTCAACATATTGAGCTTGATCGCTAGGAGGGTGGCCTGGCATTCCGACACAACTGATCGGACGGGGTGCCACCCCATGGGGTGGGTGTTCAAGCCCCATGATGTCTCTCTCTTTTTTCAGGTACTCATTTTCGAGTGTTCTTCTCCAAAAAGCCCAGGATCGCATAATTTTGCTCCGGCGCAAGGGAGCCGAATTCCATGTTCTCTATGTGGACGGCCATCCGTTCCATGATGCTCTTCCATTCCTTGGACGAGTAAGCCGATTGACAGGA
>DATBML010000321.1:0-1985 GCA_036554885.1 Desulfuromonadales bacterium | reverse complement strand
GAGGAAACGGGGAGAAATTCGGTCAGCCCCTGAAGGGCACCGAGGAATATGGCTTGCGAGAGGGTCATGAAAATCCTTCGGGATGATAGTCAGCATGCGGAAGACAGAGGAGGGACGAAATCCGTCTTCTGTCCTCTGCCTACTGTCAACCGGCCCCGGTGTTTACAGTTCCAAAATAACCGGCAGTATCATCGGACGGCGCTGCAGGGTACGGTTGAAGAAGCGACGCAGGGCCTTGCGCACCTCCACCCGAATCTCCTCCCAGTCGGCAACCGCCTCGAGGCTGTGCTCGGCGAGGGCCTCGCGCACGGCGGCACGGGCCTGCTCCAGGTAGCCGGCGCTCTCATCCTCGGGGACAAAGCCGCGGGTCAGTAGTTCGGGGCCAAAGAGGATCTCGCCGCTCTTCTGGTTGAGGGCGAGCAGGACCACAACCATCCCATGATTGGCCAGGTGCCGCCGGTCGCGAAGTTGCATGACGCCGACATCGCCGACCCCCTTGCCGTCGACGAAGATCCGCCCTGACTCTACGCGTTCCTCCAGGCGCAGGCCGTTGCCGGAAACCACCAACGGCCTGCCATTTTCCAGTACCACCGCCTGTTCAGGCGCCACTCCCATCTGCCGGGCCAGTTGCGCGTGCTTGACCAGGTGGCGATACTCACCGTGCACCGGGACGAAGAAGCGGGGCCTGGTCAGGGCGAGGACCGTCTTGAGCTCCTCGCGACTGGCGTGACCGGAGACATGGATCTCACTGGTCGTCTCGTAGAAAACTTCGGCCCCCCGCCGGTAGAGGTGATTGATGAGTTCGCTGATTGCCTTCTCGTTCCCCGGAATGAATTTCGAGGAGAGGATGACGGTGTCCCCCTTTTCCAGTGCAATCTGTTTGTGGTCGTCCATGGCGATGCGGGTTAGGGCGCTCATCGGCTCCCCCTGGCTGCCGGTGGTCAGTATGAGCACCTGCTCGCGCGGCAACTCCCGCATCTGGCGCAGTTCGATCAAGGCATCGTCGGGAATGGCCAGATAGCCGAGCTGGCGGGCGATGGCGATGTTGGTAACCATGCTGCGGCCATTGACGACGATTTTCCGGTCGCAGGCGAGCGCCGCGTCGACCACCTGCTGGATGCGGTGGATGTTGGAGGAGAAGGTGGCGACGATGATGCGGCCGGCGCAGTGCGGCAGGATTTCGGCGAAGGCTTCTCCCACCGTCCGCTCCGAGAGGGTATGACCCTCCCGCTCGACGTTGGTGGAGTCGGCCATCAGCAGCAGTACCCCTTCTTCGCCGTAGTTCGCCAGACGGCCGAGGTCGGTCGGCTGGCCGTCGACCGGCGTCGGGTCGAGCTTGAAGTCGCCGGTGTGGACGATAAGCCCGGCGGGGGTGCGGATCGCCAGCCCGGCGCCGTCGACGATGGAGTGGGCGGCGCGGTAGAATTCCACCTGGAAGGGGCCGAGATCGACGTTTTGGCGTGGATAGACCCGGTTGAGGCCGGCCCGCTGCGCCAGGCCGTGCTCCTCCAGTTTTCCCCGCAGCAGACCGATAGTCAGTCCGGTGCCGTAGATCGGCGGATTGCCGAGCTGTTCGAGGAGAAAGGGGATCGCCCCGATGTGATCCTCGTGGCCGTGGGTCAGTACCAGGGCGCAGATATCCTGCTGCCGGCCGGCCAGCACCGAGACGTCAGGAAGCACAAGGTCGACCCCGAGCATGTAGGCTTCCGGGAACATCAATCCGCAGTCGATCAGCAGAATCCGGCCACGGCACTCCAGGGCCATCATGTTGAGGCCGATTTCGCCGAGTCCCCCCAGGGGGAGCAGGCGGACGGCGTCGGGATGCAAGGGTTCCAGGTCCATGGTCAAAGGTCCAAAGTCCAGGGTCCAAGGTCGGAGATCAAAGGTTTTCGCCAATCACGGCTTTTCCCCGATCGCTTCGGCAATGGGCCGTCTTACTGCTTCCATCAGCGCGTCGCGCCCGGCGGGAGTGGTGCCGGCCGTCG
>DATBML010000279.1:0-3219 GCA_036554885.1 Desulfuromonadales bacterium | reverse complement strand
GCATGACCCTGCCGTTCCCCTTGCAGGCCCTGGCCCTGTTCGTCATCGGCGCCTTCACCGGGGTGGTCAATGTGCTGGCGGGCGGAGGTTCCCTGCTGACCCTGCCGCTGCTGATCTTTTTCGGCCTGCCGGCCACCGTGGCCAACGGTACCAACCGCGTGGGGATCCTTTTCCAGAGCGTCACGGCAATCGGCGGCTTTCGCCGGCAGAAATTGCTGCCGGTCGGCCTGGCGCTGCTGTGTACCGTCCCGGCCGTGGTCGGCAGCTACTTTGGCGCCCGTCTGGCGGTCGACATCGATGATGCCCTGTTCCAGCGTCTGCTAGCGTTCATCATGCTCGGCGTTCTCGCCTTCATGCTGCTCGACCCGATGAAAAAGCACCGGGTCGAGCAGGTCCACTTCTCGCCTCTGCGCACTGCGGTTCTGCTCATCTCCTTCTTCGTCATCGGTATCTACGGCGGCTTCGTCCAGGCGGGTGTCGGCTTTCTGATCATCAGCGGGCTCCTCGCCCATGGACTCGACCTGGTACGTATAAACGCCGTCAAGGTTTTCGTCATTCTCATCTTCACCATCGTCGCCCTGGCCGTCTTTGTCGTGCACGGTCAGGTCGACTGGCCGCTGGGGCTGGCCCTTGCCGCCGGCAACGCCGCCGGCGGCTGGCTCGGAACCCACATGGCGATAAAAAAAGGCCACGACTGGATCAAGAAGGTCGTTTCGATCACAGTCGTCATGTTCGCCCTCAAGTTGCTGTTCGGTTGAAAGGCGGGATATTTCTCCTCTTCCCCGCGGTGGATGGGACGCCGTTCGGCTACGGCTCGGCTGCTTGACTTTCAAGCCGGATGTGGTTGAATCTAGGCACATGGTTCAACCCATTGACAAGGAGGCAAACGTATGAAAGTACTAAGAATAGCGGCTCTGTTCGGATCCTGCCTGCTGCTTTTCGCCGGCACGGCGTTCGCCGGTCAGGCTGCGGTCAACACCGGCTGCGGTCTCGGCACCATCCTCTGGGGGAACAAGGCGGACAATTCGGTCCTGTCGCAGACGATGCAGGCCACTACCAACGGCACCTTTGGCAACCAGACCTTCGGCATCTCCTCCGGTACCCTCGACTGCCAGCAGCCGGCGAATGTAGCGGCCAGCGAGCGGCTGATGGAGTTCACCGTCGCCAACATGGACAACCTGGCGCGCGACATCGCCCGCGGGGAGGGAGAGTCGCTCGACACGCTGGCGGAACTGTTGGCCGTGCCGGAGCAGAACCGGGGAGAATTCTACGCCAACCTGCAGGGGAATTTCGCCGACATCTTCATCACCGGTGAGGAAAGTGCGGCCAACGTTCTGGACCGCATCGTCGTTGCCAGCAACTAGATGATCTGTTCGGCACGCTGCAGTACCGAACCGCAGAAAAAAGCGAGGCAGATGGGATGGTTTTTTCCCGTCTGCCTCGCCTTTCTTTGCCTGTGGACTCCCGTCTCCGCCGTTGCCGAGCAGGCGGCGGTAAATTCCTATCTAGCCGAGCTTATTGCGCTAGCGCAGGAGCAGCAGCTCCACCGTGAGCGCTACTGGCATATACTCCTGCACTATCAGCCGACCCTTGCCGGCGGCGTCGGGAGTCTGATCGACGATCCGCGTTTCTTTCTCGCCGCCAATGGCAAAGATGATCCCGCCGCCGAACTGGAGGCAACGCTCACCTCCTTGTTCAGCGTCCCGGGAGCAGGAGAGGAAGATTCCCGTTGCCGATTCGTCGCCCGCGATGCCTGGCTGCGGGAGCGTCTGGCGATCGACCCCTTGCGCCTGCCGCCTGTCGCCTGCGGCGAGTTCGAGCAGGTACTGGCCAAGGTTGATCCGCGGTCGGCGACCCTGATCTTCCCCGGCAACCACAACAACAGCCCGGCCTCGATGTTCGGCCATACCCTGATCAACATCGATGGACCCTACCACAGCCGCCTCCTCTCCTATGCGGTGAACTATTCGGCGTTCACCGACGAGAGCAACGGCTTCGCCTACGCCGTCAAGGGAACCATCGGACTCTACCGGGGCTACTACTCGATTCTCCCCTATTACGTCAAGGTGCGTGAGTACAATGACCTGGAGCGGCGCGACGTGTGGGAATACGAGCTGAACCTGACGGCGGCTGAAGTCATGCGGATGTTCCGCCACATCTGGGAACTTCGCGACATCTATTCCGACTACTTCTTCTTCGATGAAAACTGTTCCTACAACCTGCTCTTCCTTCTCGAGGCCGCCCGCCCCACGCTCGATCTGACGGCTCGCTGCCGCCCCTGGGTCATCCCGATCGACACGGTGCGCCTGATTCGCGAGAGCGGCCTGGTCGCCGAGGATCGCTACCGGCCTTCGAAGGCAACCCGCATCAGCCATCTTACCGAGCGCATGAATCGGAGCGAAGAGCGCTTGGCCAAGGAACTGTTGGCCGGAAAGTTAGAGCCGGATGAACTGCTGAGGTCAGAGACCAGCCCGTCTGGACAGATCCGCATTCTCGATCTGGCGACGGAGACGGTCGAATTCCGCTACTTCCGCGGTGAGATGGACAGGGAGGAATACCGCCGCCGCTACCTCTCCCTGCTTCAGACTCGCAGCCGGCTCGGACTTGCCGATCCGGCCGACACGGATATCCCGGTTCCGGGCCGCCCCGACCGGGGGCACGGCTCGAACCGCTTCGGCCTGTCTGCCGGCTGGCGGGAAGACGACTTCTTTCTCGAGGCCAGGATCCGACCCGCCTACCACAACCTGATGGACGCCGATTCCGGCTATCTGGCCGGCTCCCAGATCGATTTCGCCAACCTTGCCCTGCGCTGGTATCCCGAACGCCACCGGCTGGAACTGCACGCCCTCGACCTGATCAACATCGTCTCCCTCTCGCCTCGCCATCCTTTCTTCAAGCCGGTTTCCTGGAAGGTCGAAACAGGATTTATTCGCCGGAGCTTCGACGACGGCAACGAGCACCTTGCCTACCGGCTCAATCCGGGCGGCGGTTTTGCCTGGGGCAGCGGTTCACGGCTCGCCTACGTGCTGTTCGAGACCGATGCCCAGCTCGGCGGCCGCTTTCGTGACGGGTTCGCCCTCGGCTTCGGCGGTTCGGCCGGCCTTCTGGGCAATGTGACCGAGGACTGGAAGGTACATCTGCGCGGACGGCAGATCCATTACCTCTTCGGCGATCCCCACCGGGGGGAAGAGGTGGGACTGGAGCAGTCCTTCACGATTA
>DATBML010000253.1:0-2242 GCA_036554885.1 Desulfuromonadales bacterium | reverse complement strand
CATAGCGCGGAACCCGGTCGCCGGTCAGCCAGGCGGCTACCCCGAGAGTTTTGGCCTCGAGAATGGCCCGATAGGTGCCTGGCCGTTCGCCGGCGGCAAACGAAAGCCTCCCTTCGGCCAGCCGCTCGAACCAGAGAAACGAGATATCGTAAACCAGCGATTCCCCGACCAGGGCCGCAAGCGACAGTGGGCGCTCCTGCAACACCGGATAGTCAGGGCGAATCTCGTCGCCGTGCGACGGCGAGGCCAGGAAACAGAGCAGAACGGAGCAGAACAGAATAGCGTGCCTTGCTCTCATTATGCTCCTCCGCAGACAACGAAAGACACCGTGACCGGCGCCGGCAGCTTCCACGAACGTGATCGAAGCCAGTGGGGAATTTTACAGGGCAAGTCTAATGTCACTCTACGGTGAAGTCGAGTAAATCCCGACAAGACTGGCCGGCAGCGGTAAATTCTTGACAGTTGCCCTGAAATCCTATAGATATTCATATATTTAACAGTACAATACAAATATCCGTTCAAAATGGGGCTATTCGCATGGAACAAGTGGAATTCGACAAAATGCAGAGTTTCGATCGCGAGGCGGAAATCCTCAAGGTCCTTGGCCACCCGGTACGCCTGAAGATCGTCGCCGGCCTGATTTCCCAGACCTGCAATGTAAAGAAGATATGGGAATGTCTCGGCCTTCCTCAGGCGACCGTCTCCCAGCACCTGGCCCTGCTGAAGAACAAAGGGATCATCGAAGGCCGGCGCGAAGGTGTCGAAGTATTCTATCATGTGGTCTCAACGGAGGCCCGGCAAATCGTCGGCGCCCTCTTCGGCATGGGACGGTGCTGATGCTCCGCCTTATTTTGCGCCCGGGACATGACCGCCGTATCCGGGCGGGGCATCCCTGGATCTTCAGTAACGAGATCGACCGCATCGACGGCATCCCCAGTGGCGGGGATGCCGTCCTGGTTTTCAGCTCCCGCGGCGACTGTCTCGGCACCGCCTATTACAACCCTCACTCGCTGATCGCCGCCCGTCTGCTCTCCCGCAAGCAGGAAACGATCGATACCGTCGATTTCTTCCGGGAGCGGCTCACCGCCGCCCTCGCCTTTCGGCGCCGGCTCTACGGCAACCTGAACGCCTTGCGCCTGGTGCACGGGGAGGGGGATGGCCTGCCCGGCCTGGTGGTCGACCGCTACGACGAGGTCCTCTCGGTTCAATTCCTCACCCTGGGGATGGAAAGACGGCGCGAACAGATCCTGCTGGCACTGCGTGAGCTGTTCGCGCCTGCCACCATCGTAGCCCGCAATGACGTTGGCGTGCGGGAACTGGAAGGTCTGCCACAGCAGGTGGAACTGCTCTACGGGGAACTGCCGCCGCCGGTGCTCATCGACGAGCACGGTCTGCGCTTCCGGGTCGATGTCGCCGGCGGCCAGAAGACGGGACACTTCCTCGACCAGAAGGAGAACCACCTGGCCCTGCGCGGCCGGGTGGAGGGCGAGCGGGTCCTCGACCTTTTCTGCTATTCCGGAAGCTGGTCGGTACATGCTGCCAGCTTCGGCGCCCGCGAAGTCACCGGCGTCGACATCTCCGCCGGAGCGCTCGCCCTGGCGGCAGAGAATGCCAGGCTCAACGATCTGCAATCGGCCTGTTCCTTTGTCCGTGCCGATGTCTTCGATCTGCTGCGCGACTGGGGCCGCTCCGGCGAACGTTTCGGCACGGTGATTCTCGACCCGCCCGCCTTTGTCAAGAGCAAGAAGAAGCTCCCCGAGGCGATCCGCGGCTACCTCACCATCAACCGTCGGGCGATGGAACTGGTCGCCCCCGGCGGCTATCTTTTCAGCTGCTCCTGCTCGCACCACCTGCAGCGGGAAATCTTTCTCGACCTGCTGCGCCAGGCCGCCGCTCAGGCCGGCCGCAGCGCCCGCCTGCTGGAGCTGCGCGGCCAGGCCTTCGATCATCCCGTCCTGCTCGCCTGTCCCGAAACCGACTACCTCAAGTGTGCCGTCCTGCAACTTTCCTGAGACAAAACCAGTCACGGCAACGCGAAAAGGACGGCAGAAGCCGTCCTTTTCGCATATTCGTCGATGTGGCAAAGATTTCAGCAGGTCACTTGCCGGCACGGATGCTGGCCACGGTCTTGCCGCGCAGCCCCCAATTTTCTGCCGGGACTTCCTCGATGATCACGTGGGTGGTCTCTGGATTTTTTCCCAGCACCTCCCGCATGACATCGGTAATCCTTTCGATGACAAGA
>DATBML010000190.1:0-3864 GCA_036554885.1 Desulfuromonadales bacterium | reverse complement strand
CGACCCCGATGGTGTCGAGGAGTTTTACCGTGATGACATTGTTGGAGCGTGCCAGAGCTTCCCGGAGAGTCAGTTCCCCGAAGGACTCTCCCCCGTAGTTGCGTGGCGACCAGCTCTGGCCGTTCCCCCGGTCGTAGGCGGCTGGTGTGTCGTCCCAGCGGCTGCCTGCAGTGATCCCCAGCTCCAGTGCCGCGGCATAGATCAGCGGCTTGATGGCCGAACCGGGCTGCCTCTGGGCAAAAAAAGCGCGGTTGAAGGTACTCTTCGAAAAGTCGACGCCCCCTGCAACCGCCAGAACATCCCCCGTGTGCGGATCGAGACACAAGAGTGCCCCCTGTAGTTCGGGAGAAATCCGCTGAACCCCTTCACGCAAGGTCTTTTCCGCCAGCCTCTGCAGGTTCAGATCCATGGCCGCCGTGACATCCAGCCCCCCCTTTTCGATGATCTGCGGTCCGTACCATTCGATCAGCTTGCGGCGGATATGGGCCAGATACTGCGGGGCCTGCCCCGATGGAACGGCCTTTACCGCCTGGGCGCGCAGTTTCTTTTCCTGGCTGCGGGTGATTATTTCGAGTTCCGCCATGCGGCCGAGGACCGTGTTCTTGCGCTGCGCGACGTCCGCCGGCTTGCCCAGCGGATTGTAGCGGCCCGGGTTCTTCGGCACCCCGGCCAGCACGGCGCATTCGGCGTCGCTGAGTTCGTCCGGGTTCTTGTCGAAATAGAGCCGGGCCGCCTGGGCGATCCCCCAGGCCCCGTTCCCGTAGTAGATTTCGTTGAAATACATCTCCAGGATCTGCTTCTTGGAGTACTTCTTTTCGTACTCCATCGCCAGCAGCCCCTCCCGCACTTTCCGGTCGATGGTTTTCTCGGCGCTGAGATGCTTGTTCTTCACCAGTTGCTGGGTGATGGTCGAACCCCCTTCGACCAGTTTTCCCTTGGCTACATCCTTGACCAGCGCCCGGGCGATCCCGCGGATATCGATCCCGCCGTGTTCGTAGAAGCGGGAGTCTTCGATGGCCACCAGCGCATTCTGCAGGAAGACGGGTATCCGGTCGATGGCGACCCAGTGTCGCCCCTCGGGGAGGATCCGCCCGGCGAAACGCCCCTGGCGGTCGAAGACCTTGATGGAGGCATAGCCGTCTGGCAGGGGAGGGTGGGAGCCGAGGGGTTCCTCCGCCAGGGCCGGCAGGCCCAGGCTCAAAACCAGGAGAAACCCGAGGGCAAGATGTAATGCTGAGCGGCGCAAAGGCAAAAACAAGTGAAAAACCCAGGGAGAGAGTCGAGTACTTGAGGGGGGCAGCATAGCGCTTTTGTCGGCAATTGCCAACAGGAAAAGTTCGGAACGACGCGCTGTTAGGGCCGACCGTACGCTCGACCAGTCATGAAACTTCGGGGAAGCGGAAGGGGGTGTGGTCCGAAGGAGACCGGATTCGAGGCTGATCGACGGACAGACGAAGTCCCCGAGCCTGCCTGGATTACAGGAAGTCGTCCAGTTCCAGCGGGCGTCGCAGCATCAGGGAGAGCTTGAGAATCTTGACGTCCAGCTCCTGCCGTTTCTTTCTGCGCTCCGCGTCGTTGTCCAGCGCGTCGACCAGGGTCCGGAGGCTGAGAATCTCCCGGCGCAGTTCCACCTCCGGGGGGACGAAGCCGGCGTTCTTGAGGATCTTGTAGGCCATGCGCAGCTCGGCCGGGACGCCGGCAAACTCATCCTCCAACGCCAGCGGTTTTCCCCGGCCGGGAAGGTCGTCGAAATCCCCCCGCGCCATCGCTTCGCTGATCTTCCTCTCCGCAATCGTTGCCAGAATGTCCATTGGTGGGCGTCTTCTTCTCTCAGGGGCACGGCCGCTTCCCGAAATCCGTTTTCCGGAAGGAGAAAAGATGCGGACGAATTTTTCTAAGGATAGCTTGTCCACGCCTCCATTTGCAAGACTGCCGGTCTATTTTCTCGCGGAGTCTGCCATGGCGCTCCCCTATTTTTTGGCCCGCTCGTACTGCGGCGGCCAGGGAACGTCGACGCCGAGGGCGCTCGCAGCGTGCAGCGGCCAGTAGGGGTCGCGAAGCAGTTCCCGCGCGAGCAAGACCGCGTCCGCCTGGCCGGTGGCGACGATCTGCTCGGCCTGGGCCGGGGCGGTGATGAAGCCGACCGCGCCGGTGGCGATGCCGGCCTCCCGGCGGATGGCGGCAGCAAAGGGGACCTGGTAGCCGGGTCCCGCCGGAATCGGTTCGTCGGCGGTGATGAACCCGGCCGAGCAGTCGATGAGGTCGATGCCGCTCTCCTGCAGCTGCCGGGCGAGCACCACCGACTGCCGCAAATCCCATCCCCCCTCGTTCCAGTCGGTGGCGGAGATGCGCACGAAGACCGGCCGGTCCTGCGGCCACGCCGCGCGAACCGACCGGGCGACCCGCAGGGGAAAGCGCAGCCGGTTCTCGATCGAGCCGCCGAAGGAATCGCTGCGCCGGTTGGCAAAGGGGGAGAGAAACTCATGGAGGAGGTAGCCGTGGGCCATGTGCACCTCGACGACGTCGAAGCCGGCGGCGAGCGCCCGGCGGGCGGCGGCGACAAACTGGGCCTCGATCCGCTCCAGGTCGTCCGGCGTCAGTTCCTTCGGCAACGGATGGCCGGGAGCGAAGGGCTCGGGGCTCGGGGCGACCGGCTGCCAGCCGCGCTGGTCCGGAGCGAGGGGGGCGCCGTCGCGCCACGGTGCGTCGGTAGAGGCCTTGCGGCCGGCATGGGCAATTTGAATGCCGGGGATGGCCCCCTGGGCGCGGATGAAGCGGGTGATCGGGAGAAACGCCTCGGCGTGACGGTCGTCCCAGATTCCCGAATCTTCCGGGCTGATGCGTCCCTCGGGACACACCGCCGTCGCCTCGACCATGACCAGCCCGGCGCCGCCGACGGCGCGGCTGCCGAGGTGAACGAGGTGCCAGTCGGTGGCCAGCCCGTCGTGGCTGGAATACTGACACATGGGGGAGACGAAGATCCGGTTCCTGAAGGTGACGCCCCGCAGGGTGAGGGGCGTAAAGAGACGGCTCATGGCATCCTCCGCATATTGGTTGTGATGGGAGTGTACCAGCCCATGACAGGTTCGCCAGAGATGCATCGCTGTTGACTTCTCGACCGGAGGTTTTCAGGCTTTTCCAGGTCCGGTCTCCAGCGCCTCATAGATGACGTCATGAATGCGGGGACGAATATTCAATTTCAGAAGCTTGTTCTTGTCGGGCGAGGGGTAGAGCCGGTTCGAGAGAAAGATATAGATCAATCGATGTTCAGGGTCGATCCACACGCAGGTTCCGGTAAAGCCGGTATGGCCGAACGTTTCAGGCGAGGCCAGCTGGCAGGGATACCCCTCCTTGGATTCGGGGTCCCAGCAATCGAAGCCCAGACCTCGGCGGCTGTCGGCGGACTGGCGGGAGGCAAACCGTTTCACCGTCTCGGGCCGGATATACTGGCGACCGTTATAGCTGCCGCCGTTCAGCAGCATCTGGGAAAGGATCGCCAGATCATAGGCGGTAGCGAACAGACCGGCATGGCCCGAGACGCCGCCCGCCATGGCCGCTCCCGGGTCCTGCACGTACCCTTTCAGCTGTTGCTTGCGGAAGTAGGTGTCGCCCTCGGTGGGGACGATGCGTTTTTCGGCAAAACGATCGAGCGGGCAGAACCCGATGGAGCAGGCGCCCAAGGGCTTGTAGAATTGCTCATTGACGTACAAATCCAGAGGCTTGCGCACGATGCGCTCCAGAATCTCCTTCAGCACGAACATGCTGATATCGCTGTAGACGTACTTCCCCGGGGTTTTCAGCGGCGATTCCAGCATCCGCTTCCACATCACTTTCTTGTAGTAGTCTTTGGTCAGGAAAAAGCCC
>DATBML010000168.1:0-4886 GCA_036554885.1 Desulfuromonadales bacterium | reverse complement strand
AGGGAAAAGGCGGGATGGGCCGAAACTGATGCCGATCTCCGGATGGGTCACGACTGCAAATCCCGATTCGCATTCTGTCGACTTGGCCCTTATGGTTCCATGGCATCCCCTGCCGCCGTTCCTGTGTTAATCTCTATTTGAAAGCTCGTGCCACGCCGGAAAGGAGTCGACGATGAACACCAAACCGCAAAAGGAGCATGAGTGGCTGCATAAGCTGGTCGGCGAGTGGACGTTCGAAGTCGAGGCGTCGATGGAGCCGGGCTGCGCGCCCGGACATTTCCAGGGGTCCGAGAGCGTGCGGTCCCTCGGAGGCCTATGGATCGTGGCCGAGGGACAAGGCGAGATGCCCGGCGGCGGCGCCGCGACGACGATGATGACCCTCGGCTACGACCCGCAGAAGAAGCGATACCTGGGGACGTGGGTCGGATCGATGATGACCCACCTCTGGATTTACGACGGCGCCCTCGATGCAACCGGACGAGTGCTGACCCTCGACACCGAGGGTCCCGGCATGACTGTCGAGGGGAAGATGACGAAGTTCAAGGACGTGATCGAGCTCAAGAGCGACGACCACCGGGTGCTGACCTCGCACATGCTGGCCGAGGACGGGGAGTGGCACCACTTCATGACGGCGCACTATCGGCGCAGGAAGTAGCCGGGCAACAGAAAGCGGGCGGAAAGATGCCGGGCAGAGAAGTCGGCGATTATTACGTCGGGCAACACGGCTGGATCGAGGTGCTGGACGGCACGGGCAACCGGAGGTTCTGGGTGGAGGGGGAAATCGTCCGCCTCATCCCGGTTTCGGAAACCATCGCCTGGGCGCTGATCAGGACGCGGATGGGGACGGGGCTCTACCGGGTGTGGTGATTGAAGGGGGACTGCAAGGCCCGCCGCCGTGGCTCAGGCCGGCTTGATGTTCCGGTTGTTGCGGCAGCCGGTTCTTGCCAGCGGCCGTTGCCATCATTATTCCTGCGCACCGACCGGTTGCCCAGCAAGGACCCCGCTTTTGTCAGTCACCTCCATGATTCGGCAACACCGTCCGGCACTTGAGACAGCAGCGGTACAATGATAAAGGTATAGACGAGCAGAAAAAACAAAAGAGCCGGCGGGACTTCGGATAAGGCTCGAGATCAATAGTGGACACCGAAAGCAGTGGTCAGCTCGATGCGCGGGGGACGGCGTGGATAAGTTCGAAAAACTCCCTTCACCTTGTCGGCTAGGCGTTTCGATCCTGCTTGTCTGCTGCCTCACCTCATGTGCCGGCTTCACAGACTTCCTGGACAAGCTCGGCATGCCTGAGCCTCCCCGCGAGACCGCGACGGAAACGCCCGAAAAAATCCAACTGCCGACCATCGTCGCCATCATGCCTTTCCAGAATCAGACTGCAGAAAATGACGCTGCAGAACGGATAAGAAAGGAAATTTCCAACCTCTTCAGCTCAAAACCGTATGTAGACATCGAACCCTCGGTGATCGATGAAAAAATCGTGACGCTGGAGAGGGACGGCGGCAGGAGCGTCTACGACCTGAAACCGCAGGAGGTGTGCCAGGCCATCGGATGTGACGGCCTTATTTTCGGCAAGGTCACCAGCTACGAAAAAATATATACGGGTGTCTATTCCCAGCTGAGCGCAGCAGCCGAAATATGGATGGTAGATGCCCAAACCGGCAAGGAAGTTGTACGCATCCAGGAGTCAGTCGACTATTACGAAGGCAATGTACCATTGTCGGCGCTCGCCGCCATCGTGACCGCCCTGTCGACGGCGGCGAACATCCGGGAAGTCCAGGAGTCCCGGATGGTAAACGAACTCGCCTACAAGCTCATCCAGAAGATCCCCGAACCCGAGGGAACTCCGGCGGTCAAACGGCCGCTGATCAGGGCCGTGGTCACGAATGTCAGTGAAGGGCCCTTCGGCAGCGGCGAAACTGTCAAGGTGGGACTCTATGGGGAGCCCGGCATCGTGGCGGGTTTCGACATCGGCAATTTCAAGAAAGGCCTGCCGATGCATGAATCGCAAGCGGGCGTCTACCTTGGAGAATACGCCGTCTTGCCCGGCGACAACACCAGGGGCATGCCCATCATCGCGCATCTCAAGAGACCCTCGGGACCTGAAAGCCAGTGGAACTATACGGGCGGCCTCGTCACGATAGACACGACAGTTCCACCGAAGGTCACGAACCTGCGAACCAGGAGTTTTGATGACAGGATCGAACTGTCATGGGAGTATCCGGCGGACGTGCCGGACCTGTCGGGATATCTGGTTTTGCGCAGCGTACAGCCCCTGAGCGGGTATGAGGAACTGGCGAAGGTCGAACGGAACGTCTATGTGGACAGGAAGATCAGACCGGACGGCGTCTACTACTACAGGATCATCGCCGTCGATCACTCGGGCAATCAGTCCGAATTTGCCGCCACGACCACGGATCAGGCCAAAATGGCGGAGAAAGCGCCGGCGGTCCTCTCCGGTTTTGTGATGAGCGATACGGTTCTCTCGGGCATTTATGCATTGACGGGCCAGTTCTCCGTGCCGCGCGGCGTCACCCTCACGATCGGCCCCGGGACGACCATCCTGGCCGAGAGGGGGGCCGGCATCCTGGTGCAGGGAAAACTGATCGTCGATGGCCTGAACGGCCAGGTCAGGCTGTTTTCGCGCAAGGACAAAAAATGGGCCGGGGTCGTGGTTGAAGGTGGGCAGGTGGAAATGAAGGGCTTCCTGCTGAGCGGTTCCGTTGTCGGCATCACGTTGAATGACACGGGGGGCCTTGTCGAAAATGCGGCGATCACCGACAACGACACCGGGATGTCCATATCGGGGAATGCCTCCGTCATCGTCCGGAACTGTTGGGTGGCCGGCAACAATACCGGCATCGAACTGACCGGGACGGGCTCGAAGGTTCTGCAGTCGGTCATCCTTCGCAACCTGACCGGGCTTTCCTACAGGAATTTCACCGGCGAGGTTAGAGACAACATCATCATCGACAACGAGAGAAACGTACTTTCCGCCTCCCCCTGAAGCTGGATCCCCATCATCCTGGCAGTGTTATCGTTCAGTGTTGTTTATTGGATGCATTGACCTGCTGCCCGAAGGTGCCCCGGAATGCGCACTCAGGCCGGCTTGATGTTGCGGTTCGTGCGGAACACGTTCTGCGGGTCCCATTTCGCCTTGACCTCGGCGAGCCGCCCGAGCCCCTTGCCGAGGGCCGCCTCGGTGCGCTCGGGACCTTCCCCCTCGCTCAGGAAGTTGAGGTACGTCCCCCCGGTCGAAAACGGCTGCATCTCCTTCCATGCCTCCCGAGCCCAGTCGATGTTCGCCCGGTCCTCCTCCGCCCGCTCCCATGACCCCGCGATGTTGAGCACGTAGCGCGCATCGCGGTTGCCGGCGGGGGAGTGCTCCGCCGCGAGCCGGTTCAGGGCGCCCTCGATCTGAAACAGGATCACCGCCGAATAGGGCGACCGGATTTTTTCCGCATGCTCGATGACCTTCTCACACAGGGCCGGTTCGATGCGCGGGAGATACTCGCTCTTCCAGTAGTAGCGCCGGCCCTTCGGCTGCGTCGCGTCGAGCAGCATCTGCAGCTGCGCGTACGGCCGGCGAACGAGCACGTCGCCGATGGGCTTGCCGAACGACTTGATCGGGGCGACCACCTTCTCGCCCTCCCCGGGGTCGCCGCTGTAGCAGGCCAGCAGGGCCACGATCGGCTGGCCGTGCATCTCCTTCGGCAGCCAGGGCGCGGGGGGCGCCGGTCGCAGGAGCGCGACGAGGGTGAGTTCCGGCGGAGCCTCCCCGGCGAGCGTCCGGTACAGCTCGAGCACCCTGGGCGCCTCGCTTGCCGGCCAGGCGACCAGGCCGCCGACGACCTCCGGACCGACCGGGTAGAGCGCGTAATCGATGCCGGTCACCACCCCGAAGTTCCCGCCGCCGCCCCGCAACCCCCAGAAGAGGTCCGCATTTTCGTCGCTGCTGGCGCGCACCAGGCGGGCGTCGGCGGTCACGAGGTCCATGCCGACCACGTTGTCCGACGTCCAGCCCCAACGCCGCGTCAGGTAGCCGAACCCGCCGCCCAGGGTGAGGCCGGCAATGCCGGTGAGCGAGACGAAACCGAGGGCGGTGGCGAGTCCGTGCAGCTGCGTTTCGCGGTCCAGGTCGCCGAGCAGGCAGCCCGCCTGCGCCCGGGCGATCCTGACCGCCGGATCGACCCAGACGCCGCGCATGAGCGACAGGTCGAGCATCAGCGCGCCGTCTGCCACGGCCAGCCCGGCGATGTTGTGGCCGCCGCCCTTGATGCAGAGCAGGATGTCGTTGTCACGTGCGAACTTCACGCCCGCAATCACGTCGGCCGTGCCGAGGCAGCGGGCGACGACGGCGGGCCTCCGGTCGATCATCGCGTTCCAGAGGGTGCGGGACTCCTCGTAGACGGCGTCCCCGGGGAGGAAGACCGGTCCCCGCAAGGACGACTTCAGGCCGTCAAGTTTCTCCTGCGCCAGATCGAATTCGTGACCTTCCGTCGTTCTCGCGTGCATGGCCATGCCCCTTTCCGTTCGAGTGTTGCGGCTGCCGGTTCCCGCAGGGAAGCGGTTGACTGCGGTTGACACAACTCAACGTGGTCAGACACCAGGGGCGGTGCGCCCGAAGAAAACGAGAAAGAGACCGAGGACGGCAATCTGGACCAGCCAGCCGATGAGACAGACAATCACCGCCCGCCCCGTCCCGGACTAGTCGAGTGCCTGGCGGACGGCTATAACCATGGCGACCAGCATCCAGACGGCTGCAATCAGCGTGACGATGGCCGCCAGCCCGGGGACGACCCCGAGGACCCGGATGACACCCGGGGCACTCGAGAAGCCGGTCACCCGCAGGAGTTCCCCGAGGTCTGCATGGGTCTGCG
>DATBML010000156.1:0-2447 GCA_036554885.1 Desulfuromonadales bacterium | reverse complement strand
TGACGCCGCGCTGCGGATACGATGTCGTGGTGCCGCAAACGCCCGACGGCCTGGAGCCGCTTTTCGCACTTTACGGCAAGGCCTGCCTGGAACCGATGCGAGCACTGCTGGAAGCGAAGAACTACCGGATTTACGACTTCTACCCCGAGGTCCGGGTGCGCTACCTCGAACCGGCGGACCTTCCCGCCGGCTGGGAGCGGGCGCTCGTCAACGTCAACACCCCCGAAGATCTGCAGCGATGCAAAGAGGAGCTGAACATGAAGCCAGCCATTGTATCCGTGGTCGCCAAGAGCGGCACCGGCAAGACCACCCTGCTGGAAAAATTGATCGCCGAGCTGAAGCGGCGCGGCTGGCGGGTCGGCGCCATCAAGCACGACGCCCACAGTTTCGATATCGACCGCGAAGGCAAGGACTCCTGGCGGCTCACGCAGGCGGGCGCCGATACCACGCTGATCACCTCGCCGGCGAAGCTGGCGATGGTGAAGAAGCACGGCGACGGCCAGGAGCCCCCGCTGGCGGAAACGATCGCGCGCTATTGCGGCGACCTTGATATCGTGCTGACCGAGGGCTTCAAGAAGAGCAGCATGCCCAAGATCGAGGTGCACCGTGCCGAGCGTAGCGCCACTCTGCTCTGTCGCGGCGAGGAGCATGACTCCACGCTGATCGCCGTCGCCTCCGACGAGCGGCTGGAGTTGGACGTGCCGGTCTACGACATCAACGATGCGGAGGGACTGAGTGATTTCATCGAGGAGCGCTTCCTCCGGTGAAGAAACTCGAAGTGCGTTCCAAGGTCTGGCTGGAGGTGGACGGCGAGCCGCTGCTCGGCGAAGGGCGCGAGCGGCTGCTGCTCCTGATCGAGCAGGAGGGCTCGATCAGCGCCGCGGCCCGGGCGATGGATATCCCCTACCGCAAGGCCTGGAGCTACCTCGAAAACATGGAGAAGAAACTCGGTTTCGCTTTGGTCGAGCGACATAAAGGGGGGGCCCGCGGCGGCAGAACGACACTCACCGCCAAGGCCCGTTCGCTGCTGGCGCGCTTCGACGAGCTGAAAAAGGGTGTGCAGGAATTCGTCGATGGCCGCTTCGTCGAAGCCTTCGGTAAGGCGGCGGGAGAACAGAAATGAACAGTCGCAACGGCCACTCCAACCGGCGGAGTCATTCATGCTGAGCTACCAGGAAGCAGTCGACGTGGTACTGCAGACCGTGCAGCCGTTGCCGCCGGTGGAGATGGCCCTTGGCGAAGCCCTCGGCCGGGTTCTGGCCGAGCCGGCCGTCGCCCGCTGGGATCTGCCGCCGGCCGACAACTCGGCGATGGACGGCTACGCCTTCGCCTGGGATGGGCAAGGGGAGGGGAGCGAACTGGAGGTGGTCGGTTTTGTTCCGGCCGGCTGCCATCTCGACCAACCGGTCCCGCCCGCTCAGGCGGTAAAGATCATGACCGGCGCGCCTCTGCCGGCGGGCTGCGATACCGTGGTGCCGGTGGAGGATGTGGCCGCGGAGGGGGCGCACATCCGGCTGCTCCGCCCCCCCCGGGCGGCGCAGCATGTTCGCCGTCGGGGCGAGGAGTTGCAGCGAGGCGAGTCTCTCATTGCCGCCGGCGCCCCTCTGCACGCCGGGGAGATGGGCCTGCTGGCGGCGGCCGGCATCGAGCGGGTCAAGGTCTATCCGGCCCCGCGGGTGGCGCTGCTCTCCACCGGCGATGAACTGGTCGAGTTGGGCGAGGCGCCCGGTCCAGGGCAGATCGTCAACTCCAATTTTCATCTCCTCGCCGCCCGCCTGAAGGAAGAGGGGGCGGCCGTCGTTCCCCTGGGGATTGCGCGGGACAACGAATACGATCTGGCGGAGAGGATCGGCCGGGGTCTGCAGGCCGACATGCTGATCAGTACCGGGGGAGTCTCCGTCGGTGACCGCGATCATGTCCAGGAGACGCTGCGGGCGTTCGGCTTTGAACTCGGCTTCTGGCAGGTCAGCATCAAACCGGGCAAGCCGGTGCTGTTCGGTACCGTCAAGGGAAAACCGGTTTTCGGCCTGCCGGGCAATCCGGCGGCTGCGGCGGCGACCTTCGAGCTTTTCGTCCGGCCCGCTCTGCGCCGGCTGGCCGGCTTTCCGGGGCTGATCCAGCCGCGGCTGCGGGCAACCCTGACGGCCGGCATCGACGGTGGCGAAAAACGCCAGCGATTCATCTGGGGCGGTCTGCTGGAACGGCAGGGACGCTTCGAGTTTACTCCCTCTTCCCGCCAGGGCTCTGGACAGAACCGAAGTCTGCAGGGGGTTCAGGCACTGCTGCCGGTGGCGGGAGGCCAGGCGGGGCTGGCGGCCGGCGCAGAGGTCGAGGTCATGCTGGTCCGGCTGCCGCCGGGGCATGTCTGAGAATCAGGTCAAGGTATACGTTGAGCTTTCCATTCAAGCGGTGTATGATGCGCCTCAACTCTCAACCAGGAGAAAACA
>DATBML010000121.1:0-3102 GCA_036554885.1 Desulfuromonadales bacterium | reverse complement strand
TCCCGGGCATCCGGATGTTTCCGGTGACGCCGCCGGCGCTCCCCGGCGGCGGCCAGTTCCCGGTGGAGTTCATCCTCGCCTCGACGGCCGAGCAGGATCAGATTCTCCAGTTCGCCCAGGAGCTGCAGCTCAAGGCCATGCAGAGCGGGCTGTTTGCCTTCCCGCCGCTGATCGACGTGAAGATCGACCAGCCGCAGACCGAGTTCGTCATCGATCGGGACAAAGTGGCCGACCTCGGTCTCGACCTGCAGCAGGTCGGCGCCGACGTCGGAGCAATGGTCGGCGGCGATTTCGTCAACCGGTTCGACATCGCCGGCCGCAGCTACAAGGTCATCCCGCAGGTCCAGCGCGTTGATCGGCTCAACCCGGAGCAGCTCCAGGAGATCTACGTCACCGGCCCGGGCGGCGAACTGGTACCGCTGTCCACCATCGCCACCACCCGCGACACCGTCGTCGCCCGCTCGCTCAACCGTTTCCAGCAGCTCAACGCCGTCAAGATCAGCGGTGTGGCCGTGCGCCCCCTCGACGAGGCCCTGCGCTACCTCGAAGAAGAGGCGGCGAAGATTCTCCCCCAGGGGTACGTGCTCGATTACACGGGCGAGTCGCGCCAGCTGCGCACCGAGGGGCACAAGTTCCTGCCGGCTTTCGGTCTGGCGATCATCCTCATCTTCCTGGTGCTGGCGGCGCAGTTCAACAGCTTCCGCGACCCCTTCGTCATCCTCGCCGGCTCCGTGCCGCTGGCGATGTTCGGCGCACTCATTTTCACTTTCCTGAGGATGCCCGATCCGAACGTTCCGTTCTGGACGCAGGGCTGGACCACCACCCTCAACATCTACTCGCAGGTCGGCCTGGTGACCCTGGTCGGCCTGGTATCGAAGAACGGCATCCTCATCGTCGAGTTCGCCAATCAGCTCCAGCTGCAGGGGCACCCCAAGCTGGAGGCGGTGCGGGAGGCGGCCATGACCCGCCTGCGCCCGGTCCTGATGACCAGCGCGGCGACCATCGCCGGCCACTTCCCGCTGACCCTGGTGAGCGGCGCCGGCGCCGCCGCCCGTAATTCGATCGGTCTCGTGCTGGTCGGCGGCATGGCCGTCGGCACCCTCTTCACCCTATTCGTCGTGCCGTCGATCTACATGCTTGTCGCTCGCGACCATACCAAGGATGTTGCCCGCGAGGCCGCCGTCGCCAGCGCGGCGGACGCACCTTGAGCGACATCATTCGACCGCCGGCAAACGTCCGCATTGTCTGTCGGCAGGAACGAAAACCGATTAACGTGTGATGGCAAGGGTGGCTGGAAGTGTTGTCGGGAGTGGGAAGCTTTTGTTGAACCGAAGGAAAAGAGCCTGCGATAGCAACCGCAGGCTCTTTTCCTTTACTCAATCGGGGCGAAAAAGCACATAAGAAAACAGAGAAGGAGTCCAGGTTCTAACTCTCCTCCCGTGATCGACTGTTATCTTTATCTTCATTCTTGGCCTTCCGCACGGGAAGGCTGCAGCTGTCGGAAAGTCAGGTCTGCACGCCGAAGCGGGGCAGGACCCAGCGGTTGAGGATGTACCAGCCGGCGACAATGCCGAGGATGCCGAGTAGCTCCATGGGAACCTCCTATATATGAATGTTAATATATTCGATTCCCCGGCCCGCCGCAAGGTGTTTTTTCAGCGTGGACGATGTCTTGACGCCCGGGGTATTCGCGCTATAGTCCTCCCATTGCATTTCCTGAGGGAAAGGAGCAGCAGCTATGGACCAGAATGTGAAACGCCGTGATTTTCTGCGGAATTCCGCCCTGCTGGCAGGCGGGTTCCTGTTTGCGGCCGGTACGGCGGCGGCCGAGAAGGGGCCGCAGAAGCTGATCGGTTACGCCGAGGTCGACCAGGAGCTCTTCCGGGGGATCAACCGGGTGCAGGACCCGGCCAAGAAGACGGAACTGGAGAAAAAGCACGCGCCGGTGATCGAGGCGCCGGACAAGATCAAGGCCGGCGTCCCCTTTGCCGTGACGGTCACGGTTGGTGAGATCATTCATCCAATGGTCAACGGGCACTACATTCAATACGTCGAGCTCTTCGCCGGCAACGAGCCGGCGGGACGGGTCGATTTACGACCGGGGCTCAACCAGCCGGTGGTGACCTTTCAGCTGGTTCTGGACAAAGCGGTTACCCTGGTTGCGCGCGAATACTGCAATCTGCACGGCCTGTGGGAAAGCCGCAGGGAAGTGGCGCTCGGCTGAACGCAAGGATGGCGAAGGCAGAAAAAGCTCACCGGGGAAACTGACCGGTGAGCTTTTTTCTTTCGGCCGCGACGGTTCAGCGGCCAATGTGAAGGGCGGGGAACGAAAATATGCGGACTCTTCAGCGATGGGGACTGAATACCATCAACCGACGGTCAGGTCATTGACCACATCGATTACCCCGGGCGTGTACCAGCAATCTTTCCCGGCGGCCGACTTTTCAATCGGCGAGTCGACGTGTCCGCGCAGCGTGACCACACCCTTCTGCACCTCGACGCGGAATTTTTTGGGATTCACCAGCACGTCCTTCTCCATGATGGTGATGAGGTTGTCCTTGAGTTCCTCGTCGTTGTCCTGTTCGGGCGGGTTGATCACCAGCAGATTGCGGACGTTGGTCACCCCGGGAATCCACCAGCAGAGAACTTCCGAGAGGCGTATCTGGGCAAGAGAATGGACATGGCCGCGCAGGATGACTCCCCCATCGGGATCGGTTTCGATCGTGATGTTCTGCTCTTCGATGTTGCGCTCCTGAATCAGCGCGTGACGGACGTGCTCGGCGATTTCCAGATCGCCCATGGGGTTGGGTGGAGTCACCCGCAACTGGTCGTCCACGGTTTTCACGCCTTGAATCTGGGCCGCCAGGCGGGGTGCCAGGCGCTTGGCGGCCACCGATTCGACCGTTCCGCTCAAGGTGACGTGGCCACCGTCACAGTTGATAACGATGTCGCTGGCGGGCAGGTTGACCCGCAGGTCCCGGGTCAGTGCCCCCTCGATCTGTCGAATGATTTCTCGCTCGGCGTTCATAAAGGTGCCTCCGGCGTGCTGGATGGTTGTTCCCCTTGTGACAAGGGGGTCTGCCATCAGTTTAGCGCTCTTCC
>DATBML010000111.1:0-4855 GCA_036554885.1 Desulfuromonadales bacterium | reverse complement strand
TGGGGAAAATTGGTCTGACCAGAGCTTATAAAACAAACTTCAAGCCACTGTCAAACAATTTTATTTTCATAAAAAGATGGTTATGTTGAATCAAAAAAGCCCGGCCGGGACAGGAATGGGTAAACATGGTTTTACGAACTCCCAGCGCCGGCGGGAGCCTCCATTTGCAAAAAATCGGCCACCGCCGGAAGCATCAGCATATATACTAGCTCCATTTCTGCTCGGGCGCGACCCCCTCTCGCCGCAATTTATCCCGGCCCGCCCGAAGACTCGCCGCCAGTAACGGGGAGGCGAAGCGGCCGCAAGCCTGCCGCAGACCCGGAGGCTGCGGCAGGACACTGATTTTTTCTGGCCGTCGGCTCGAATATATAATATTATCCCGGTTCCGTGAGTTGTTTTTTTCCTGCGAATTTTCTGCGACCATGCAGATGTCGGCAAGAGCGTGAGCCATGAGGGTTGAAGCATAATTCCCCAGGCCAATAGAGACCCTGTCCGGTTTCTCCTCACTCTTTGCGCATCGCCCCTCGCGGATTCAGGACCATCACTCTCCCGGGCGCCGCCGTTGGTCGGAAAATCCCGCCGCGTCAGCGCCTGCTTCTGTCAATTACTCAACCAGATCATCAAGGGGGCACCATGAACCACGAAAAATCCGCGGCGCTCTTCGCCGAAGCCAAACAGGTCATACCCGGCGGCGTCAACAGCCCGGTCCGCGCCTTCAAATCGGTAGGCTGCGACCCGATCTTTATCAGTCGCGCTGCCGGCTCGAAGATCTACGACGTCGACGGCAACGGTTACATCGACTACGTCGGCTCCTGGGGACCGATGATCCTCGGCCATTGCCACCCCAAGGTGGTCGAGGCGATCCAGCAGGCGGCCGCCGGCGGCGCTTCCTTCGGCGCCCCGACGGAGAAGGAGATCACCCTCGCAGAGATGGTCCGCGAGGCCTATCCCAACGTCGAGATGGTGCGCATGGTCTCCTCCGGCACCGAGGCGACAATGAGCGCCATCCGCCTCGCCCGCGGCTGCACCGGCCGCGACAAGATTCTCAAGTTCGACGGCTGCTACCACGGCCACGCCGACTCGCTGCTGGTCAAGGCCGGCTCGGGCGCCGCCACCTTCGGTGTTCCGACCTCCCCCGGCGTTCCGGCCGACTTCGCCAAGTACACTCTGACCGCCACCTACAACGACCTCGACGAGGTCAAACAACTCGCCGCCGCAAACAAGGGGGAGATCGCCTGCATCATCCTGGAACCGATCGCCGGCAACATGGGTTGCGTCGCTCCCCGCCCCGGCTTCCTCGAGGGGCTGCGCGCCCTTTGCGACTCCGAGGGGATCGTGCTCATCATCGACGAGGTGATGACCGGCTTCCGCGTCGCCTTCGGCGGGGCGCAGGAGCGCTTCGGCGTGCGCGGCGATCTGGTCTGCCTTGGCAAGATCATCGGCGGCGGCCTGCCGGTCGGCGCCTTTGGCGGCAAGCGCGAGCTGATGGAAAAGCTCTCCCCGGTCGGCGGCGTCTACCAGGCCGGCACCCTCTCGGGCAACCCGCTGGCGATGAGCGCCGGCATCGCCACCCTCAACCTGCTCAAGCAGGAGGGTTTTTACGACATCATCGAAGAGAAGAGCGCATACCTTGAAAAGGGGCTGCTCGAAGCGGCCAAAGAAGCGCCGTTCAAGACGTGCTGGCAGCGGGTGGGCGGCATGTTCTGCACCTTCTTCACCGAGGGGCCGGTCTACTCCTTCGCCGATGCGCTGAAGAGCGACACCACCGCCTTCGGCAAGTTCTTCCGCGCCATGCTCGAGGCAGGGATCAACCTCGCCCCGTCCCAGTTCGAGGCCGGCTTCATGAGCGCGGCCCACAGCACCGACGACCTCGACAAAACCATCGAGGCCGCCCGCCGCTCGTTCAAAAGCCTGTAAAGCTTACTCCCACCCTCACCACAGAGCCCGGCTTCCCGACCTGGAGCCGGGCTCTTTAATTTTCGCCCAGGAACAGCCCAGGCGCCACCGGCCTGGACAACCCCGTCCGCTTCCCGGCAGGTCGTTGACAGTGCCAGGCAAAGAAGCTATAAGGAGAGGTCTTTTTATTTCTGTTCGGGGGAAAGGATGAGGGGACGCCCTCTTCACATCGATGCCGTCTCATATTTGTTGCCGCCTTCAGCGCCTTGCTGGGGAGCGGCTTTTTATTGACCTGCCGCAGCCACAACCGCGGCACAGGGGGGGAAGAAAATGATATTCGTCTTATCGGTGATCGGCCTATTTGTCGGTGGCGGTAGCTACGGCTTCACCGGGGCACTGCTTGGAGGCGGCATCGGCTATCTGCTCGGTCAGGTCGTCTCGCTCAAAGCCCGCCTCGCGCGCATCGAGCAGAGCATCGAGGGGCTGACTGCGACTGGCCGGGCTGTCGCCACTCACCCGGCGGCCCGGGCCGAGGCGCGGCCGCAAGCGGAGCCAACGACTTCCGTTCTTCAGCCGCCGGCACCGGAACCTCTCCGGCACGCCTGGCAGGAGGAACCCGCCGCGATACGCCCCGGCTACCGGTCGGCCAGTCCGGAGCCGACCCCGGTCGATGATGAGAGTTTTGTCTTCGAGGAAGAGTTGGGCCAAGCGCGACCGAGGGGGGGCGAGACCATCCTCTCGGCCGTCCGGGACTTCTTCGCCGGCGGCAACCTGCTGGTAAAGATCGGGGTTATCCTCCTCTTCTTCGGCGTCGCCTTTCTGCTCAAATATGCCGTCGAACACCAGCGGCTTTCCATCGAAGTGCGTCTCGCCGCCGCCGGCCTCGGCGGGCTCGCCCTGCTGATCACCGGCTGGCGGCTGCGCTTCCGGCGCCGGGGCTACGCCCTCGCCCTGCAGGGGGGAGGCCTTGGCATCCTCTACCTGACGGTCTTCGCCGCCTTCCGCCTCTACGGCCTCCTCTCGCCCCTGCCGACCCTGGCCGTGCTCACCGCCATGGCGGCCGTCTCGGCGACCCTCGCCGTACGTCAGTCCTCGCAGTCCCTGGCGGTGCTCGCCGTCACCGGCGGCTTTCTCGCCCCGCTCCTCGCCTCGACCGGCAGTGGCAGCCATGTCATGCTTTTTTCCTACTACCTGCTGCTCAACGTCGCCATTCTCGCCATCGCCTGGCAGCAGGCCTGGCGGCTGCTCAATCTGGTCGGCTTCCTCTTCACCTTCGTCATCGGCAGCTTCTGGGGTTTCACCTTCTACCAGCCGGCCTATTTCGCCACGACCGAGCCGTTCCTCGTCCTCTTCTATCTCTTCTACGTGGCGGTCGCCCTCCTCTTCGCCCTGCGCCAGGCGCCCGACCTGCGCGGCTATATCGACGCGACGCTGGTCTTCGGCACCCCGCTGATCGCCTTTACCTTGCAGGGGATGCTGGTTGCCGACACCCGCTACGGACTCGCCTGGAGCGCCTTCGCCCTGGGAATTTTCTATTTCGGCCTCGCTGCCGCGCTGCGCAGGCGGGGGACGGCGGACCTTGGTACCCTGACCGAGGCCTTTCTTGCCATGGGGGCGGTCTTTCTCACACTGGCCGTCCCCCTCACCTTCGATGGCCGGGAGATCGCCTCGATCTGGGCCGTCGAAGGCGCCGGGATGGTCTGGGTCGGTGTGCGTCAGAAGCGCTTGGCGGTGCGCTTCTTCGGCCTGCTGCTGCAGATCGGCGCCGGCCTCGCCTTCTTGCCCGGAGCGCTCCTGTCGCGCGGGGAGTGGCCAATCCTCAACAGCTTCTACGTCAGCGGACTGCTCCTCGCCGCCGCCGGCCTTTTCACCGCTTTTCTAATCGACCGCTATCGCGAGCGGCTGCGCAAGGATGAGGGGCTGGTCGAGTTCTTCTTCCTCGCCTGGGGGCTGTTCTGGTGGTACGGCATCGGCATGGAGGAGATCCGCCGCTTTGTTACCATCCCCTACCGCAACGGCGCTGCCCTCCTCCTCTTCGCCGGCTCCAGCCTGTTTGCCGACCTGCTCGGCGCCCGAACGAAATGGCAAATGTTGCGCGTGGCCGCCCTGCTCCTGCTGCCGGCGATGATTCTGGCGGCTTTCGAGATGGCGGGACGCCGGTCGCATCCCCTCGCCGGTCTCGGCGCGCTCGGTTGGCCGGTCGCCTTTGCCACCCACCTCTGGTTGCTGCGCCGCCAGGAACCAAATGCAGAAACGCTGCCGCTCCACCTGCGCTGCCTGCATGCCAGCGGCCTGTGGCTGCTGACGCTGCTGGCGATACGCGAGATCGACTGGCGCCTTGCCCGCTTTCTGCACCATGCCGGCAGTTGGCGGCTGCTCGTCTGGGGAATGATCCCGGCACTGCCCGCGGCGCTCTTCACCGCCGGCGGGAAAGCACTGCCGTGGCCGCTGCGCCGCCACTTCCCACTCTACCTCGGCCTCGTCGCCGGCCCGCTGGTCCTCTTCGCCGGGGTTTGGGCGTTTTACGTCAACCTCACCCGCATCGGCGATCCCTGGCCCCTTCCCTATCTGCCGCTGCTCAACGTCCTCGATATCGGCGTGGCGCTGGTCCATCTTACCCTCTTTTTCTGGGCGCGCCGCCTGCTCGCCGGCGAGGTGCCGGCCCGGTCACAACTGGCGCCGTTGTTGCATCCGATGATCCTGGCCGCCTCGCTCTTTGTCTGGCTCAATGCGATCATTGTCCGCACCGTGCACTACTGGGGTAAAATCCCCTTTCAATTCGAAGCCATGTTCGACTCGGCCCTTCTGCAGACCTCATTATCCCTCTGTTGGAGCCTGACGGCGCTCGCCACCATGGTCTTCGCCACCCGCCGCGGCCGGCGGACCGTTGGGCTGACCGGCGGCGCATTGCTCGCGGGGGTGGTCGTCAAACTCTTCGCCGCGGACCTCTCCGGCGTCG
>DATBML010000099.1:0-3889 GCA_036554885.1 Desulfuromonadales bacterium | reverse complement strand
ATGCCGAGGTCATGCTGGGGCATCTGCCCCTCGATCGCTTCGAGATCGTCACCGACGAGGCCCAGGCCGACATCATCATCGTCAACACCTGCTCCTTCATCAAGGAGGCGAAGGAGGAGTCGGTGGAGACCATTCTCGAGGTGGCCGACCACAAGAAAAACGGCCGCTGCCGCCTGCTGGTGGTCACCGGCTGCCTCCCCCAGCGCTACCAGGAGGAGCTGGCCAAAGAGCTGCCGGAAGTCGATCTCTTCATGGGGACGGGGGATGCGCCGCGCATCGTCGAGCTGCTCGATGCCCGCAGCCGCGGCAAGGAAACACTGCAGTCGGTCGGCCTGCCCGAATACCTCTACGACCACACCACCCCGCGGGTGCAGTCCTCGCCGTTCTACTCGACCTACGTCAAGATCGCCGAAGGGTGCGCCAACCACTGCTCCTACTGCATCATCCCGCAGCTGCGCGGCGTCCTGCGCTCGCGCTCGATCGCTTCGGTGGTCGAGGAGGTGCGGCGGCTGGTCGACTCCGGGGTCAAGGAAGTGAACCTCATCGCCCAGGACGTCACCGCCTACGGCGCCGACCGCGTTGACGGCGCCCGCCTCGAGGATCTGCTGCGCCAGCTGGTCGGGATCGAGGGTCTGCAGTGGCTGCGCCTTCTCTATGCCTATCCCGACGGCATCAGCGACGAGCTGCTCGACCTGATGGCGGCCGAGGAGAAGATCTGCAATTACCTCGACGTTCCCCTGCAGCACGTCGACGACACCATCCTTGCCATGATGAACCGCCGCGTCGACCAGGCCGCCATCCGCGACCTGCTGGCGCGCATCCGCCGGCGGGTGCCCGACATCACCCTGCGCACCTCCTTCATCGTCGGCTTTCCCGGCGAGACCGAGGAACAGTTTGGCGCCCTGCTCGACTTCGTCAACGAGGGGCATTTCGAACGGGTCGGGGTGTTCCGCTACTCGCGGGAGGAGGGGACGGCTGCCGCCACCCTCGAAGGGCAGGTGCCGGAGCGCACCAAGAAGAGCCGCTACCAGAAGCTGATGAAGGCCCAGAGCCGGGTTTCCTTCCGCAAGAACCGGGCCCTGGTCGGCAGCGTCGAGCCGGTGCTGGTGGAAGGGTACAGCGAGGAGACCGAGCTGCTGCTGCGCGGCCGCAGCGTCCGTCAGGCGCCCGACGTCGACGGCCAGGTCTACATCACCAGCGGCCAGGCCGAGATCGGCGCCATCGTCCCCTTGCGCATCACCGATTCCTCCGAGTACGACCTGATCGGCGAAATCGTCGAGGAATAGTCTCCTTGTCCCTCACCCGTCCGCTGGTCATCCTCCTGCTCCTTGCCCTGCTCGGTTTCCTGGCGCTGCAGCGCTGCGCCGGGGAACGGCCGCAGCAGCTCAGCCGCAGCCGCATCCTGATGGGGACGGTGGTGGAGATCTCCGCCTCTAGCGCCGACCCGGGCCGGCTGGAAGCGGCGGTGACCGACGCCTTTGCCGAGATGACCCGGATCGAGGGCCTGATGCGGCCGGCGGGGGAGGGGAGCGACGTCGCCCGCCTGACCGTTTCGGAACAGGGGACCGAGGTCGCCCCGGAGACGGCCGAAGTCATCGCCCTCGGGCTGCAGGTCGCCGCTGCAAGCGGCGGCGCTTTCGACATGGGACTGGGACGGCTCAAGGCGCTCTGGGGGATCGAGACGGAAACCCCGCGGGTGCCGGCCCCTCCGGAGATTCGCCAGGCGCTCGCCGGTGCCGGCCTGGGCGATCTGCGCCTTGACGGCCGCCGGGTCGAAAAGGCGCAGCCGGCTCTGGCCGTCGATCTCGGCGCCATCGCCAAGGGGTATGCCGTCGACCGTGCCGTCGAGGTCCTGCGCCGGGCAGGGATCGAGAGCGCGGCCGTCAACGCCGGCGGCAACATCCGGCTGATCGGCGACCACGGCGGCCGCCCCTGGCGAATCGCCATCCAGCACCCCCGGGAGGCCGCGGGGCAGTTGGCGGTGCTGGAGCTGGTCGATACCTCCGTGTCGACCTCGGGTGATTACGAACGGTTCTTCGAACAGGACGGTGTCCGTTATCACCACATCCTCGACCCGCGCACCGGCTATCCGGCCGGCCGCTGCCAGAGCGTGACGGTGGTGACGGCGAGCGCCGCCCTCGCCGACGCCCTGTCCACCGCGGCCTTCGTCCTCGGTCCGGAAGAGGGTCTGGCCCTGCTGCAGCGCTTCCCGGCGACGGAAGGACTGATCGTTGCTGCCGACGGCACGCGGCACGCCAGCCCCGGACTCGAGGCGAGGCTGACGTGGCGCTGAAGGCGATCTGGCGGCGGCTGACCTCCCTCGACCGGCTGGTGGTCCTGCTCCTGCTGCTGGGCGTCGGCGCCGCCTTCGTCCTGGTCGGCCAGCGGCCGCGGGGCGCCCAGGTGGTGGTGGAGCAGGGCGGGCGGGTCGTCTTCACCGCGCCGCTGCGCGAAGACCGCACAGTTTCGCTCCCCGGCCCGCACGGGGAGACGGTCGTGGCGATCCGCCAGGGCCGGGCCTGCATTGCCGGGGCCTCCTGTCCGAACAAGGTCTGCATGGGGATGGGCGAGGTGTCCCGCCAGGGGGAGATGATCGCCTGCGTCCCCAATGCGCTGCTGCTGCATATCGAGGGGGACGCCGACGACGAAACGAAGGACTATGACCTCCTCAGCCGTTGACCCTGCCGAACTCGAACGCATCCGCCGCCGGATCTTCCTCGCCCTGTTCATCGCCCTGGCGGTGGCCCTGCACACCCTCGAGGCGCTGCTGCCGTCCCCCGCCCCCTGGTTCCGGCTCGGCTTCGCCAACATCCTCACCCTCACGGCCCTCTTCCTTTACGGAGGGCGCGCCGCCTGGAGCGTCACCCTGGCGCGGATCGCAGTCGGCTCGCTCTTTCTCGGCACCCTCTTCT
This sequence comes from Desulfuromonadales bacterium, assembly GCA_036554885.1. GTDB lineage: Bacteria > Desulfobacterota > Desulfuromonadia > Desulfuromonadales > DASPGW01 > DASPGW01. The sequence continues at coordinate 977 of DATBML010000099.1, read as the reverse complement.
CCCCCGGTTTTCTCCTTTCTCTCTCCGGGGGGGTGGCGGCCGTCGCCCTCATGACCGGGGCCCGGGCCCTCGCCGGCCGCCGCCTCGGGCCGGTCGGCATATCGGTTCTCGGCGCCGCCGGCCATGCCGCCGGTCAGGTGCTGATCGCCTGGCTGCTGCTGATCCGGCACGACGGCATCTGGACCCTTTTCCCCTTCCTGCTCCTCTTCTCCCTCGGCACCGGCATCGCCAACGGCGTGGCCGCCGACCTGCTGCTCGAGCTGCTGCGCGGCCACCCGGCCTTCGCCGGTCTAGCCGCTCCACCCCCGGGGGAGGATGAGGCGTGAGCCTCCTGCGCCGCCTGCTTCCCTATCTCGATGCCTACCGCGGCGCCCTGCTGGTCGGGCTCTTCTGGCTGGCAGCGACCAACGCCCTGTCCCTGCTCATCCCCTGGCTGCTCAAGCTGGGCATCGACGCCGTCGCCGCCGGCCGTCCCGGCGAATTGCCGTTGCTCGCCGGCTGCCTGATGGCCGCGGCCCTGATCCGCGGCGCGACCCGCATCCTTTCCCGGCGGCGCTACCTGCATGCCGCCCGCTGGATCGAGGTCGATCTGCGCCGCGATCTGCTGGCCCGACTGCTCGCCGTCGATGCCCGCTTCCTGGACCGGCACCGCACCGGCGACCTCCTCTCGCGGTTCACCAACGACCTGGCCAATGTGCGGATGTTCGCCGGCTTCGGCGTGCTGACGCTGATCAATACCGCCCTGCTCTACGCCTTCACCCTGGTCATGCTGCTGCGGCTCTCGCCGGGGCTGACGGCGGTGGCGCTGCTCCCCTACCCGCTGATGCTGCTGGCGGTCAAGAGGCTCAGCCGGCGCCTGCTCCATCTCTCCACCGAAGTGCAGGAGGGGGTGGGGAAAATCAGCGAGGCGGTGGAGGAAGGGGTGTCGGGGCAGGCGGCGATCCGTGCCGGCGGCCTGCAGGGGGTGCGCACCCGCC
>DATBML010000058.1:0-1804 GCA_036554885.1 Desulfuromonadales bacterium | reverse complement strand
GGAGTTGATGCTCCCCATGAGGAAATGGCGATTTTCGAACGCCGCCCGTGCCGGAGGCTGGAGACAGGACCGGCGTTGTACAGATCCCGTCCGGCGGTGCGCTGATGGCACCATGCCGGCTAATTTTTTTTGTGAGGTGGTATTTCGTGGCAATTACAGGTATCAAGGGAATGAATGACATCCTCCCCGGCGAGGTTCAAACCTGGCAGTTTCTGGAAAGGACGGCGAGGCGGATTTTTCAGACTTACGGCTTTGCCGAGATACGGGTACCGGTGGTGGAGAAGACAGAGCTCTTCTGCCGCTCGATCGGTGAAACCACCGATATCGTCGAAAAGGAGATGTACACCTTCGACGACAAGAGCGGCAACTCCCTCACCCTGCGCCCGGAGGGAACAGCGCCGGTCATGCGCTCCTTCATCGAGCACAAACTTCACGCGCTCGATCCGGTGGCCAAACTCTACTACCTGGGCCCGATGTTCCGCTACGAGCGGCCGCAGAAAGGACGCTACCGGCAGTTCCATCAGATCGGCGCCGAAGCGATCGGGGTCGAGGACGCCAAGATCGACGCCCAGGTGCTCGCCATGCTGGTGAATTTTTTCGACGAGGCCGCCATACCCGACGTGTCGCTGCAGGTCAACTCCCTCGGCTGTCCCGAATGTCGTCCCGGCTACCGGCAGACACTGATCGCTCACCTGGCGGACCGACTGGAAGCTCTTTGCGAAGACTGTCGGCGACGCTACCGGACAAACCCGCTGCGGGTACTTGACTGCAAGGTCCCCGGTTGCAAGGAGGCGACCGTCGATGCCCCTTCGGTTCTCGACCATCTCTGCGGCGGCTGCGCCGATCATTTCTCCCAGGTCCGTGGCTACCTTGAAGACATGCAGATTGCGTTCTCGGTCAATCCGCGCATGGTCAGGGGGCTTGACTACTATACCAGGACCACCTTCGAAATGGTCACCGGCAGTCTCGGTGCCCAGAATGCCGTAGCCGCCGGCGGCCGCTACGACGGACTGATCCGGGATCTCGGCGGACCCGCCCTGCCGGGCATCGGCTTCGCCATGGGTCTGGAGCGACTGGTCCTGCTCAAGGGCGGGGCGCCGCTCGCCCCGACACGGCCCGCCCTTTTTCTGGCGACGCTTGGGGCCGAAGCCTCCCGCCAGGCCTTCCTGCTCATGGCCGAACTGCAGCGCCGCGGCATCCACGTGGAGATGGACTACGAAGGAAAGAGTCTCAAATCGCAGTTGCGCCGGGCCGACAAGCTGCGGGCGCGTTTCGTGCTGATTCTCGGCGAGGATGAACTCGCGCGCCAACTGGCCCCTCTGCGGGACATGGATGCCAGCACCCAGGAAGAGGTTGCCTTGTCAGCTCTGTCGACGCTGCTGCCGGAGAGGCTCGCGCGGATTTGAGCGAGCCTCAGGATAGTGCTTGACGCTGCCGGAATGGCCTCTGTATAATTCCATCCTTCATTGTCCCGTCGCGGGATTGAAGATTATCAACTCATCGGAGGATACTCGCTTGAACGACGTTCTGGGTGACTGGCAAAGGAGCCACTACTGCGGTCAGGTTTCCAGTGCCGACATCGGCAGGGAGGTCTGCCTCATGGGGTGGGTGCAGCGACGCCGTGACCATGGCGGCCTGATTTTCATCGATCTGCGGGACCGCGAGGGAATCGTCCAGCTGGCCCTCGACCCCGACCGGGATCCCGAAGCCCACACCAAGGCGGATCGGGTCCGCAACGAGTACGTGCTGGCGATCCGGGGAATCGTCTCCCCCCGCCCCGAAGGGACCGTCAATCCCAAAATGA
>DATBML010000032.1:0-4656 GCA_036554885.1 Desulfuromonadales bacterium | reverse complement strand
GTGCGAACTCAAGCACATCGCCCAGGAGGTCGGGGCCGAATTGATCCAACTGCCGCGCGGACCGAAGCACCAGGAGGCAGGTTAGCAGAGGGTTCGTGTTCGTCAGAGGGATGAAGCAGGAAGAGAGGAAGGGGACGGTTGCACAGCCGCCCCCTTCTTTGTCCTTTGTCGGCGAGACTTGCGGCCGATTTGTCCGTCGGTAGAGGGGTGTTTATAATAAAAATACATAGTGATCGATAAAGCATCCACCAGCAGAGGACTTGAAAGCCATGGCGAGCGCACTTGAGCTGCGGAAGTTTGTCGCCCCGGAATATATTTTCGGGGTGGGCGCCCGGAGCCTGGCCGGCCGTTACGCCAGGAATCTCGGAGCGCGCAAGGTCCTGGTCGTCTCCGACCCGGGGGTGGTCGCTGCCGGCTGGACCGGGGATGTGACCGACAGCCTGGAGGCGGAAGGGCTGCCCTTCGTCCTGTTCACCGACGTCTCCCCCAATCCGCGGGCCGAGCAGGTCATGGCCGGGGCCGAGCTCTATCGCACGGAGAAATGCAACGCCATTGTCGCGGTGGGTGGCGGCAGCCCGATGGATTGCGCCAAGGGGATCGGCATCGTCAGCTCCAACCATAAGCATATTCTGCTTTTCAAGGGGGTGGACCAGGTGCAGCACCCCATGCCGCCGCTGATCTGCATCCCGACCACCGGCGGGACCTCGGCCGACGTTTCCCAGTTCGCGATCATCACCGATCCCCTGGAAAAGCTCAAAATCGCCATCATCAGCAAGTCCGTGGTTCCCGACCTGGCCCTGATCGATCCGCTCACCCTGACCACCATGGATCCCTTCCTGACCGCCTGCACGGGGCTGGATGCCCTGACCCACGGGATCGAGGCCTACGTTTCCAACGCCAGCTCCCCCATGACCGATCTGCATGCCCTGGAGGCAATCCGCCTGGTCTCCACGTACCTGGTCGACTCGATTAAAAACCCGCAGGACGTCGAGCTGCGCACCAAGATCATGGAGGGAAGCCTGCTGGCCGGCCTGGCCTTCTCGAACGCCATCCTGGGTGCTGCCCACGCCATGGCGCACAGCCTCGGCGGGGAAAAGGATGCCCCGCACGGCGAGTGCAATGCCATCCTGCTGGATCACGTGATCGAGTTCAACTTTCCCGCCTCACCCGAGCGGTTCGAGCGCATCGCCGAGGCCATGGGGATCGACCTGCGCGGCATGGGTGCCAGGGAGAAAAAGAATGCCCTGCTGGAGAAAGTCAGAGAGATCAAACGGGCGGCGGGTCTCGACCTGGTTCTCAACCGGCTCGGCGTCCATCGGAGCGACCTGCCGCCGCTCAGCGAGAAGGCCTTGCGCGACCCCTGCATGATGACCAACCCGCGCCGGCCGAAACGGCGGGACATCGAGGTGATCTATGAAGAGTCCCTCTGACTCTCCGGAAAACGGGGACGCCTTGAGGGAAAAGCTGATCGGACTGGGCGAGCGTTCCCTCCGAAAAAGTTATTATCCCGAGCTGCAACAGCGCCTTGCGGAACTGGAGCGCTTCAAGGCGTTCCTCGATCACAGCAACGACGCCATTTTTCTCATCGAGGTCCCTTCTGCAAAAATCGTCGATGTCAACGAATCCTCCTGCCGGCAGCTGGGCTGGAGTCGTGAAGAATTGCTGGCCCTGTCGATTTTCGATGTGACGGCGCTTGCGGGCAACGCGCAGGCGAAAAGGCTGGTTTGCGAACTGGAGGGGAACGGTGAACGGGCACTGGTGGAGACGGTGCTGAACAAGCGGGACGGAATCCCGATTCCGGCTGAAATCACTCTCGACCGGATGGTTTTCCAGGAGGGGACCTACGCGGTTGCGGTCGCCCGCGACATCGAAAAACGCAAGCGGGCCGAGGAGGCTTTGGCAGAACGGGCCAGGCTGGCCGAATTGGGGAGCGAGATCGGGGTTGCCCTGACCAAAGGCGGGGGCCTGGAGAGCACTCTCCAGCAGTGCGTGGAATCGCTGGTCCGCTATACCGAAGCCGCCTTCGGCCGGATATGGATCGTCAACAGTGGAGATCCGCAACTCCTGGTGCTTAAGGCGAGCGCCGGCATGTACAGGCACACCGACGGCCGCCACAGCCGCAAGCGAATCGGCAAACTGAGGATCGGGATGATCGCCCTGGAGCGGAAACCCTATCTGACCAATGCGGTGATCGGCGACCCTGCGATCACCGACCAGGAGTGGGCCAAAGAGGAAGGGATCGTGGCTCTTGCCGGCTATCCCCTGCTGGTCGAAGATCGTCTGGTCGGAGTGGCGGCGCTCTTTTTCAAGCGGCCGATGACCGCTGCCGTACTTTCCGCCATCTCCTCCGTGGTCGACGAGATCGCCATAGGCATCCAGCGGCTGCGGGCCGAGGAGGCCCTCGGCAAGAGCGAGAAGCAGTATCACACCCTCGCCGAAGTCTCCCCGATCGGCATTTTCTATACCAATGCCAAGGGCGATTTCCTGTACGTCAATGACCGGTGGATCGAGATCACGGGATATTCGCGGGACGAGGCGTTGAACATGGACCTCGCCTGGGGGAACAACCCCGAGGACCGGATTTGTGCGGTTGAGGAGTGGCTCGAGGCCGCCTGCAAGGAACACCCCTTCAAGGCCGAATACTACTTCCAGCGCCGGGACGGGAAGATGGTCTGGCTGTACAATCAGGTGATGGCCGAAAAAGACCCTCGGGGCGAGGTGGTCGGGTACGTCGGGACCATCACCGACATCACGGACCGAAAGAGGGCGGAAGAGGAGCTGCGCGAAAGCGAGGAACGGCGCCTGCGGCTGCAGGCGCAACTGGAATTTGCGGCCGAGGTGCAGTCGAAGCTGCTGCCACAGGAAGCTCCCGTTGTCGCCGGGTTTGAAATCGCCGCCCGCTGCCTGCCGGCCTACCAGGTGGCAGGCGACTTTTACGACTGGCAGCAGCTGGCGCCGGGCCTGCTGACGCTGACGTTGGGGGATGTCATGGGCAAGGGGCTGGCTGCGGCCATGCTGATGGCGACGGTGCGGGCGACCCTGCGGGCGGTCACCCAGGAGCACAAGCCGGCGGTGGCTCTGCACCTGGCCGAGAAGGCCCTGCGCCAGGACCTGAACAGCTCCGACAGCTTTGTGACCCTCTTCCATGCCCAGCTCGACCTGGCCGGGCGGAGCCTGACCTATGTCGACTGCGGCCACGGCCTCGTCTTTCTGCGCCGCGCGGCCGGCAGGGTGGAAGAACTTCCCACCCGGGGCCTGCCCCTGGGCGTATTCTCCGACGAGGGCTACCAGGAGGGGACCGTCACCTTCGAGGATGGGGACGCCCTGGTTCTGTATAGTGACGGACTGATCGACGCCCTGCCCGAACTGGCCCTCGACAACCGGGCGCTGGCCGGGCAACTCGACGGCTCGGCCAGCGCGAGAGAAATGGTCGACAGACTGGTTGCACTGGTGCCGCTGGAAGTCCCGCTGCCGGACGACATGACGGTGCTGGTGGTGCGCTGCCAGGAGGAAAATCAGCTTCCAGCGGCATGACTCGCCTTCCCGCGCCATTTGTTTAATTTGTGTCGATATCTGCCTTTGTACCCTCCTTGCATTTGAGTCTTTTTTTGTCAAACTGTACGCTTACGATTCGGGCCGAAGCAAGTTCACAGGGAGAAACGCCAATGTATTCCATGGACGGTGTGGGTAGAAATACCATTGCGATGGTTCTGGCCGGCGGTAAGGGGGAACGTCTCAGCCCGCTCACCCTGCGCCGGGCCAAGCCGAGCGTTGCCTTCGGCGGAAAGTACAAGATCATCGACTTCGTCCTCTCCAACCTGTTCAACTCGGGGATCAAGAAGGTCTACATCCTTACCCAGTACCGGGCCTATTCGCTGAACAAGCACATCCGGGAATCCTGGGGCAAATGGACCGGTCTGGGCGAGTTTTACGTCGACATTTCCCCCGAAACCAGCAGCGAAAGTGAAGAGTGGTTCAAGGGGACGGCCGATGCCATCCTCCAGTACCTGCGCTTCGTCGAATCCTCGGATGCCGATTACGTGGCCGTCTTTGGCGGCGATCACATCTACAAGATGGACGTGACCCAGATGATCAACTTCCACCGGATGAACCGGGCCGACATCACCATTGCCGCCCTGGAGGTGCCGGCGGAGGAAGCCAGCCGGTTCGGGGTCTTTTCCGTCGACGAGGATGCCCGGATCACCGGTTTTACCGAAAAACCGACGGATCCTGAACGGATTCCGGGGCGGGAGACCTGCTTCGCCTCCATGGGCAATTACATCTTTCCCACCCGGAAGCTGATCGAAGTGCTGCTGGAGGGGAAGAAACAGCATGCCGACCTCGATTTCGGCAAGCACGTGATCCCGATGATGCTGGAGAAGGGCGACCGGGTGTTCGCCTACAACTTCAACGACAACGTGATCCCTGGTATGAAGGCCGAGGAGCGGGGGTACTGGCGGGATGTGGGACCGATCGATTCCTACTACGAAGCGAACATGGACCTCGTCAACGTGTCGCCGCAGCTCAATCTCTACAACTACAAATGGCCGATACTCACCAACCAGGGAAATCTGCCGCCGGCCAAGACCGTCTTCGACGAAGACGACCGCCGCGGCCAGAACATCGACTCCTACGTCTGCGCCGGCTGCATCACCA
>DATBML010000028.1:0-10794 GCA_036554885.1 Desulfuromonadales bacterium | reverse complement strand
ACCACGTTAAGCCCCGCACAGGCGGGGCTTGCTGCAATCAGCGTCAGAAATAGAGCGAGTGCTGTTTTTCGCATGGCGTATTCTCCTAGAAGGTGTGGGCGCCATGGGCGCCGATGCCGAAGATGAACTGCAGCCACCCCTCGTTGTTCTCCCGGCCGTCCCGGCCGGAGCGGTCATGGGTGTACTGGAGCCGGATGCGGGTAAACTCGCTGGGGTTGAATTCCAGGGCTCCCGTCGCCCGCCAGGGGGTACTGCCCGGGTCCTGCTGCACGCCGGCCAGTCTGAAGGTGTCGGCGAACAGTTCCAGCGCGTCGTAGCGTGCGCCGAGCCGCCAGCGGCCGTGCTGGTAGAGCGCCTGGAGGTACGCGCCGTCCTGCCTGCGCCGCAGCGGCTCGACGGTTGCCGCCTCCTGGTCCTCCAGGTTCCCGTGCTGGTTCAGGTAGAGGTATTCGCCCTGGATAGTCAGGCCCTGCTGCTTCGAGGGTTTCCATTTCCAGACCGCCTCCATGCCGTAGAGGGTGCTGTTGCCGCTGAACTCCGCGTCGGGGGCGATGCTGCCGTTCCGGGCCTTGCCGAACAGGATTGATGGTCCGAAATAGAGGGTCGAGTCGTCGGTCGTGTCGAACGAACTTTTCACGAAGAAGGAATAGGCGTGGGGACCGGAGCGGGCGTCACTGCCGAAGAGGTGGTCGTTCTCCCCCTGCAGCACTTCCGCGCCGAACTGGGTGTAGACGGGGAGCTCCGGCAGCCAGGTGACCTGTACCCCCTTCTCGCCGCCGAGCCCCTCCGGCCCGAGAAAGGCCCGGTACGGCAGGGCGATGTCGGTGAAATCCCAGGAATGGGGGTGCTGGGCGTCGAGCCGGCTGAAGTTGCTCTTGAACTTGCCCCCTTTCGCCTGCAACCCTGCGGGGAAGGCGGTGGTGACGGCAAAGGCTTCTTCGAGCTCGATACCGTCCTCGGTGACCGGCAGGTTGACGTAGAGGTTGAAGTAGGGATCGACCGGCGCGAAGAAGAAGAGCTCCGCCGCCCGCAGGTTGAACCCGTTTTGCTGCTCCAGCCCGTTGACGGTGAAGCCCGGGATGCCCCGGCTCTCCAGCTCGTCGTTCTTCAGGTCCGAGGTATGGGCGAAGGTGTCGAGCACCAGGGAGATATACGGGTTGGTCAGGGCGCTGCCGCCGAAAAAGCCGCTCGTTCCGCCCGCCTTGGTCGCAGGCGTTGCGGCTTCCCGGGCCGGTGTTTCCTGCCCCTTCTGTTTAGCCAGCTCTTCATGCAGGGATTCGATGGTCTTCTGCTGCTCGCGGATGGTCTCGCCCTGACGGCCGAGCTCGGCATCCAGTTGGTTCAGGCGTGACTCCATGTCCTCCGCCGCCCGGCAGACGGAAAACGGCATAAACGCAGCCATGAAAGCGGCCGCGACGGTGATACGTGTACGCATGCACTCCTCCGTTGTCGCGTGAAACGCGAAAAGGGTATCGAAAAGATGAACTAGATTGAGAGGGTGGAGGAGGCTAGCGGGGAGGGGCGCGGCTGCGCAGGGTCGAGTTCGGGCGGGCGATTACCGTCGCCAAAACCATGAGGCTGAAAAGGGCGGGCAATTCCGGCGGGTAGACGGCCGGCAGTGAGGGCGCAGCGGTTTCAATGCCGGGATGGTTGGCGACGGCACAGATGGCGCAGTTCGGGTGGTCCTGCAGGTCGTGGTGATGATGGATGCTGCCGAGAAGAACGGCGACCAGAAAAAGAAAGGCCAGCCCGAGCGAAAGCAGGAGCTGCCTGCGCCGGTTTTTGGCCCTGGGTTGCCGTCGGATGTCGGGTGAGGTTGAATGCATGACCCGTTAAATAGAGGCCATTTTCAATTCACTGTCAAGGGATGTTTTTGAACAGGAGCATGGCATTCCGGCCCGCGCGTCTCCCTGCCCGTACGCAATATCCGCGTCTACCAACTTTCAGGGTTTCGAACTCCGGCACCGCAAACCGCATTTCCAGCGGGCGGCCGCTAAATCCCCCCGCCCGTCCCAACGACTTCGCCGGCCGGCAGGTGGCGGATCAGGTCCTTGTAGGCCTGCCAGTCGGTGGCCGTCCAGACCTCGGTGTGGGCGTGGCCGTAGGTGCGGACGATGGTGGAGACCTTCAGGGCGGTGGTCAGGTCCGGGGCGGTGAAGATGTCGAGGTAGTCGCAGCCGCCGAGGATGGCGTAGTTGTGCACCCAGGACACCTGGGGGCACTCGCTGCGGATGCGCTCCATGACCCGGTGCTCCAGCTTTTCGAGGGACTGCGGCGCGCGCAGGGCGCCGGGAGAGAGACGGGTCAGCATGACGAAGGTCAGCATCGCTGGTTCCTCCTTCTTCGAGAGTCGGTTATGCCATTCCTTTTATCGTGCGGCGGCCGAAGGTCAAGCGGCGAGGTTTTCACGAAGGGAGGACATCGATCAACCGGCCGGGGTCTTCGGGTTCGGTGGCCCGCGGAAGGTCCAGTAGAGAAAGAAGAGGGAAGGGGCGAGCAGAGCCGCGCCGAAGGGGAGGACGGCGAAAAAGACCAGGAGGGTTTCACGGGGGGCGGCCGCGGCGTCGATGGAGAGCTCGCCGAGGATGAGGTCCGGGTACATGGTCGCCCCGAAGCCGAGGAGGACCAGCGTCACGGTCCCGGCCGCGGCGATCTGCGCCGGAAGATACTTCCGTTTCAGGAGCAGCGCCTGGGTGGTGAGGCCGCCGGCGACGGCGAGGGTGACGCAGGCGAGCGAGGGCGGCAGGAAAAGTTTGGCGGCGAAATGGGGGGCGCTGAGGAAGGCTACCGGGATCTCCAGGAGCGTCAGGACGCCCAGCGTCCAGCCGGCGGCCATCCCCCGTTTGCGAAAATCGTCCTGCAGTGCCCCTTCGGTTCTGACCGTCATGTAGCTAGGCGCCAGGAGGGCGCAGACCGCCATCCCCACCAGCCCTCCGACAAGGGTGAACGGCGTGATCCAGGCCCAGGGCGCCGACACGACTTCGCCGCCGACGATGCGGATCCGCTCCGAGGCGGCGGCAGTGACCGTCATCCCCAGGGCGAATGGAGTGAGCAGGCTCGCCACTGAAAAGGTCCGCGCGATGGGCGGCACTTCCCGGCCGGTCTGCCGGCCGAAATGGCGGAAGGCGAAGGCGGCGCCGCGGAAATTGATGCCGACCAGGGCGATGACGAGCGGTGCCAGCAAGGCGATGAAGAGGTAGGCGAACCCCTTCGGGAAGACCATGAACAGCACCACCACCACGAAGATGAGCCAGACGTGATTGGTTTCCCAAACCGGACCGATGGCGTGGAAAAGACTCTCCCGCTGCTCCTTTTTCCGGGGGCCGGAGGCGAAGGCCGTCCAGATGCCGCCGCCGAAGTCGGCGCCGCCGAAAGCGGCGTACATGATCATGCCGAGCAGCAGGACCGCCGCCCCCAGGTCGCTAAGGCTGATCATGGCGAGCCTCCCCGGAATCGCCTTCCTGCTCGCTCGCCGGCTGCCGCAGGAGCATCTGCAGCAACCCCACGGTGAGTACGGCATAGACGGTGATGAAGGTCAGGAACACGGCCCCCATCCCCGCATTCGGTGTGACTCCGGATTCCACCCGCATCACGCCGTGCACGATCCACGGCTGCCGCCCGAATTCGGTGACCAGCCAGCCGCTCTCCAGGGCGATCATGCCGAAGGGGGCGGCGAGGACGACGCTCCAGAGCAGTCGGCGGCTGGTGGGCACCTCCCCCTCCCGCCAGCGGCGCCACCAGAACCAGGCCGCAACCGCCGCCATGAAAAAGAACGAGGCGACCATCAGGTCGAAAAAGGTATGAACGAGACGCGGATCGGGGACCTCGTCCGGCGGGAAACCGTCGAGCCCCGTCACCACCGCGTCGGGGTCCCGGAAGGCGAAGAGACTGAGGAGGCCGGGGATTTCGATGCCGAAACGGACCTTCCTTGTCTCCGGATCGGGCCAGCCGCCGATGATGAGCGGCGCCCCTGCCCTGGTTTCGAAGTGGGCCTCCGCCGCGGCCAGCTTGGCCTTCTCGTGCCTGGCCAGGAAGGCCGCAGAACGGTCGCCGCTGATGAGCATGAGGGGGAGGCTGAGGCCGGCGACGGCCAGAGCCAGGACCAGGGCCTTTTTGCCATAGTCCGGAGCCCGTCCCCGCAGCAGAGCCAGGGCGTAGATGCCGGCCATGGCGAAGCCGGTGGCGGCGTAGGCGGCGAGGGTGCCGTGCACCGCCTGATGGGCCCAGGCCTGGTTCGCCATCGCCGCCAGGGGGTCGATATCCGCCAGGATGCCCCCCTCCAGGCGGAATCCGGCGGGGGTGTTCATCCAGGCGTTGGCGCTGATGACGAAGACGGCCGAAGCGGCGGCGGCCACGGTCAGGGGGATGGTGCAGAGAAAGAGGGTCCGACGGGAGAGGCGCCTGCCGCCGTAGGCGTAGAGGCCGAGAAAAATCGCCTCGAGAAAGAAGGCGTACCCCTCCAGCCAGAAGGGGAGGCCGATCAGGGGCCCGCTCTGTTCCATGAAGCGGGGCCAGAGAAAACCGAGTTCGAAGGAGAGGATCGTCCCCGAGACGGCGCCGATGGCGAACAGGAGTCCCGCCGGGCGGATCCAGCGGCGGGCCATCCGGTGGTAGCGCTCGTCCCCGGTGCGCAGGGACAGCCCCTCGGCGAGCATGAGCATGAGGGGGAGTCCGATGCCGATAGTGGCGTAGATGATATGGAAGCCGAGGGAGACGCCCATCAGGGCGCGCGCGGCGATGACGTTATCCATTCCCGGTTCCTCTGTGCGCGGTTATCGCTCGAAAGTCTAGCACCGTCGTGTTCGAATACCATGCGGGAAGGGGAAAAGAGCCATGTTTCTTGACATGGGTCGGTGTCGTGATAAATGGGACTGTGAAGAAAGAAAAACCGCTCTATATCAGAAGGAAAGCCGGGTCGGCAAGGAGGCGTGTCAACTCCCGGCAGCCCGGCCAAGGGAACCGGTTTGAACTTAAAAAAAGGAGTTTCGCCATGAAAACCAGGACGATACTGGTTGTTTGCGCCTCTCTTCTTTTGCTTGCCGCCCAGGCTATCGCCGCCGAGGGCATGAGCGATGAAAGGCACTCCGACCTTTGGCTCAAGGCCAAGCTGGTAACCGCCTACACTCTGAACCAGCATCTGAATCCCTTCAAGCTCGACGTCGATGTCAAGGACGGTGTCGCCCACCTGCGCGGCACGGTGGACAGCCCGGTGGAGCGCGACCTGGCGGTGGAGATCGCCAAGGGGATCGACGGGATCACGAAAGTCCAGGAGGATATCAGGATCGAGCCGGGATCGATGGCCGGCGAACGCCCGGAGGACGAGTTTTTTCGTACGGTGGAGGATGCGTCGATCACAGCCAGGGTCAAGTCCAAGCTGCTATGGAATCGCAATACCAACGGTCTGGACATCAACGTGAGCACCGACAACGGCGTGGTTACCCTCAAGGGGCAGGTGGAGTCCGACACCCATCGCGACCTGGCCGTTCAGTTGGCGAAGAACACCACCGGCGTGCAGCGCGTCAGGAATGAGCTCGATGTGGTTCCACAGCCGGAAAAAGCGGAAGGAAAAGGGGTCCTCGAAACGATGGAGGCCAAGACCAGCGACGCCATGGTCACCGCCAAGGTGAAGTCGATGCTGCTCTTCAGCAAGGAGGCGGAGGGCGCGGATATCAAGGTCAGCACGACCAGTCAGGTGGTGACCCTGGAGGGGACCGTCACCAGCGAAGAGCAGAAGGAAAAAATCCTGGAAATGGCCAATGACGTAATCGGGGTGAAAGAGGTCCGCTCCAAACTCTCCGTCGAGAAGGGCTAAGAAGCCATGTCCCTGTTCGATTTCATCATCTTGCTCGTTGTCGCCGGGGTGACCGGCGTCATCGGTCAGGCCATAGCGGGCTTTTCCCAGGGCGGCAGGTCTCAATAAACCAGGGACTTCTCCTCTATTTCCTTTTTCCGACGGAGGTACTCTTCCTTGGTAACCTTGCCGGACTTGAAGTCATCCTCAAGCTTGTCCAGCGCCTGCTTGTTCTGGTACTCATAAGCAGCTCCGGCACCGCCTGCGCCGACGGCAGCCCCGCCGATGAATTCGCGGCTGCATCCGCTGGCGCCGGTTGTGAGCATTATCGACCGCGGCGAGCGATTCGGGGAAGGCTGTCTATCAGAATACCTGCGCGGCCTGCCACGAAACGGGCGTCTCGGGTGCACCCAGGATCGGGGACAAGACTGCCTGGGACGGCCGCATCGCCAAGGGAAAAGATCAGCTGGTGCAAAGCGTCATCAACGGCATGGGCGCCATGCCCCCTAAAGCGGGAAATCCTGCTCTCAGCGAGGAAGAGATTCGGGCGGCCGTAGACTACATGGTCGATCAGGTACGTTAGGCTTTGCCGCCGTAGAAAAGGCAAGGCGCGGGAGAAGACATGACTCCGCAGATCGCCCTACTGTTGTGTATCTTGGGCATCGCCGCAGCTCTTTTCTGGTGGGAGCGCGTCCCGGCGGACGTCACCGCGCTGGGGGTCCTGTTGACCCTGGTGTTCACCGGGCTGCTGCCAGTGAAAAAGGCGTTCGACGGTTTCAGCAGCGACACCGTGATCATGATCCTCGGCCTTTTGATCCTGACAGCGGCGCTGCAGCGCACGGGGGTGGTTGACATTGTCGGCCGCGCCGTTCTCAGTCGCACGAAACCGACACCCAACCGTCTTTTGTGGACGGTCATGATCTCTGCAGCTGTCCTCAGTGCCTTCATGAGCAACACGGCTTCGGCGGCATTCTTCCTGCCGATTGTGTTCGGCATTGCTCGAAAGTCCGGCCTCAGTACCTCCAGATTGTTGATGCCGCTGGCGTTTGCAGCGATCCTGAGCAGTTCGGTGACGCTGGTAGCCACTTCAACCAACATGGTCGTCAGCGGGATGCTGACTGCATATGGCATGGCGCCAATGGGGATGTTCGAGATGGCGCCCGTAGGGGTGCCGATCGCGGTCGTGGGCCTGATCTATCTCTATTTCGCCCGGCGGTGGATTCCAGATCACGGCGGAGAGGATGATCTGACCGAACAATTCGGTGTTCGCCCCTATCTCAGCGAGGTCGTGGTTCTGGATGATTCTTCCCTGGTGGGCAAAACGTTGGCCGAAGCCCGCATCGGCGAAACGCTCGGGCTCACAGTATGGGGTGTCGAGCGTAACAAGAAGAGGCTGAAACCCTACCGCGGCCTGAAACTTCGCAAGGATGATCTGCTGCTCGTGGAAGGAAACCAGGAAGACATTGTCAAGATCAAGGACACCGCGGGCCTGGAGATCAAGGCAGACGTCAAGTTCTCCGACAAAGATCTGACGGACGACGAGATGGGACTGGTTGAAGCGATCATTCTGCCCGGATCGCCGTTGATTCGCCGCACCCTGAAAAACAGCCGCTTCCGCCAGCGGTATGATTTGCAGGTCCTGGGTCTGAATCATCGCGGGACCAATGTCGCGGGGAAGATCAGCGAGGTGCCTTTAAGACTAGGTGACGTGCTGCTGCTGCAAGGCCGCAAGGAGGTGATTGCGGAAATGAACGAGGTGGCGGCGTTCAATATTCTCGGGCCCATCGAGCCGATGGAAAAGGCCCGTCCAAAACGGAGGCACGCTCCGCTGGCGATCACGATCTTTGTCGCTGTGCTGGCGCTGACGACATTCAAGGTGCTGCCTTTGCCGGTTGCTGCGATGTTTGGCGTGCTGCTGGTCTTCTTGACCCGCTGCATCACGCCTGAGGAAGCGTACGAGGCGGTCGAATGGAAAACGATCATCCTCATTGGTGCCATGTTGGGCCTGGGTGTCGCGATGCAGGAGACCGGCGCTGCGAAGTACCTGGCCGGCCTCATTGTGTCTGCCGCGGGAAGCGCGAGCCCGCTTTGGCTGCTTACCGGTTTCTTTGTGCTTGCGGTGGTTTTGACCCAACCCATGTCCAACCAGGCCGCCGCCATCGTGCTGCTGCCGGTAGCCATGGCGACCGCCCTGCAAGCCGGCCTGAATCCGCGCACCTTTGCCATGATGATCGCCGTTGCTGCCAGCACTTCCTTTCTGACGCCTCTGGAGCCGGCCTGCGTGCTGGTGTACGGGCCGGGGCGATACAGGTTTGTCGATTTCTTCAAGGTTGGCTGGTTGTTGACGGTCCTGATCTACGTAGTGGCAATCCTCCTTGTTCCCAAGGTCTGGCCTTTGAAGGAATTTGCCGGAAGGTGAAACGATGCAGAGAATTCCGCTGTGGGGCTGGATTGCCTTCGCCGTTCTCGTTTCCTCCCTTCTCGCCATCGATCTTTTCGCCCACCGTGCGAAGCACGGCGCCTCGCGCCGCTCGGCTTACATCTGGAGCGGTATCTGGATCGCCGCCGGCCTGCTGTTCAGCCTCTTCGTCTGGTTCGTTTTCGGCGCCCGGCAGGCGCAGGAGTACCTGGCCGCCTATCTGATCGAAAAAAGCCTCAGCCTCGACAACCTCTTAGTCTTCCTGATCATTTTCCAGAGCCTCGCCATCCCCAGGGAGTACCAGCACAATGTCCTTTACTGGGGGATTTTCGGCGCCCTGCTCTTCCGGGCAGTCTTCATCTTCCTCGGCATCGCAGCCATCGAGCGCTTCGAGTGGGTCACCTACGTGTTTGCGGCGATTTTGCTTCTTGCCGCCTGGCATGCCCTGCGAAAGGACGTGACCGCGCTGGAAGCCAACAAGATGGTCAAGTGGCTGGCACGGCACCTGCCGGTCACCCCCAGGATCCATGGCAGCCGGTTCTTCGTCCGGCAGAACGGGCGGCTCCGGGCGACGCCGCTGCTTCTTGCACTGGTTGGCCTGGAGCTTACCGACATCGTCTTCGCCATCGATTCGGTCCCGGCGGCGCTGGCGGTCAGCCGTAATCGCTTCGTCGTCTACAGCTCCAACGTCTTCGCCATTCTCGGCCTGCGCGCCCTCTACTCCGCCCTCGCCCATGCACTGACCGGGTTGCGCTACCTGCACATCGGCCTGGCCGGGGTACTGGCCTTCGCCGCGGTCAAGATCATCGTTGATGAATGGGTGCCTATCCACCCCCTGGCGGCGGTGGGGATTACTGCCCTGTTGATCGGCGGTGCCGTCTGGTTCAGTTTGCTGGGAGGAAAAGACAGCAACAATGAGCGATAAAAGTGATTTTGCGGGCTGTAATTGAGTTTTCAAAGGGCAGGGCGACCTGCCCTTTCGAGGGGACTTGAGGTGCTATCCTGGGACGCAGGACGGATCGGCCTGGAAAATACACGGGAAGGGAGTAAACGGACATGTTGATGGCAAGCATGATCTTCTTCGCTTTGGCTATTCTCGGTGGGCTGACGATGGCAGTGCTGCATTTCCAACGCAAAAAAATTCCCCTCGCGTTGGGCTTGGGACATGGTTCTCTGGCGGTGACCGGTTTGGTTCTACTGCTACTGGTCGTCTTCAATCAAGGTACGGCCGGCATGCTATTTGTCGCCGCAGGTACCTTCGGGGTCGCAGCTCTCGGAGGATTGGGTCTAATCTCCTTCGCCCTGCGCGACCTGCGCCTGCCGACACCATTGCTTTTTTTGCACGCTCTGCTGGCGTTGCTCGGATTTTTTCTGCTGCTGTCGGTGGTGTTGACTCAGCCCTGATGCCGGCAGAAGATCCCCGTCGCGGCGCTGCAATATTATCAGCCAGGAAAGTGAGCGTCCGGAAAACGGTATTTTCTTACATCCCGGCGGGTCGCGCCTTGGTTCTGCAGAACGCATCTGGAGATAGAGAGGTCACGATGATAACGAAAATTCTTGCGCTGACATTGATCACGGCCGGCATTCTCGGGTTGGCATACGGCACATTCAGCTACACCAAAGAGTCCCACGAGGCGAAGATAGGCTCGCTGGAAATCACGGTCAAGGAGAAGGAGCGGGTCAACATTCCTGTCTGGGCGGGTGCCGGCGCCATCGCTGTCGGCACAATCCTCCTTTTGGTTGGCCGGAGGAACTGACCGCCGGGGGATGCCTACGCCCTCTGGCCTGGTTCGGTGTGGGAGGTCGCTGGTGGCGCAGCTTCCTTCCAAACTCGAACTGCGTTCTTTAATAGAAGCACATTGTTCTGAAGCGTAAGGGGACTTTCCCGGGGGTAGGGGAACTGACCGAGGGCACCGGCGTAAAATGGAGTCAGGAAGAACTCCATTCGGGAGGTGCGGCGATGAAAGCGACGAAATGAAGGGAATATGGGACAGGATTCGGGGCGTGGCCATGGAGCTCGGGGGAGAGTTGACAGGGGACGGGCGGGAGTTCACCGCCGGCCAGCAAGAGGAGCTCATCGGCAAGCTGGAGGAATATTACGGCATGAGCCGCGAGGAGGCGCAGCGGGAGGTGGAGAAGTTCTTCGAGCGGGAACGGTAACTAATCCAGCGTCCGCCGGTAGCGCTTGAGGCCGATGGTCAGCACCACGGCGAGGAAGAGGGCGATGGGCCACAACTCCGGCAGGATCTGCGCCAGGCCGTTCCCCTTGAGCAGGATGCCGCGGACGATGCGCAGGAAGTGGGTGAGCGGCAGCACCGAGCCGATCTTCTGCGCCCATTCCGGCATGCCGCGGAAGGGGAACATGAAGCCGGAGAGGAGGATCGAAGGGAGGAAGAAGAAGAACGACATCTGCATCGCCTGCAGCTGGTTGCGGGCCAGGGTCGAGAAGGTGAGCCCCACCCCGAGGTTAGCGGCGATGAAGAGCAAGGCGACGACGAGGAGCAGCGGCACGCTGCCGGTCATCGGCACGCGGAAGAGGAAGCGGGCAGCGAGCAGGATGACGGTGAGCTGGACGTAGCCGACG
>DATBML010000027.1:0-3518 GCA_036554885.1 Desulfuromonadales bacterium | reverse complement strand
CTGACTGATAAAATTGCAGCAACCGGGATCATCCGAAACAAGGATGTCGACGCTCGATTTTGCGAGCATTTCGTTCATTTCATGTGCATCGCAGGTAATGCCGACCACGACGATATTCATGCCCGTAAAACTTTCAAGAAGCTTGGCGAGTGCCTCGGCGAAAAGAAAGGTGCGTCCAAAAATCACCAAATTGATAATCATCTCTACCTCCATTCCGCTACCGAATCAGGAACAAGAAAGACCTCCGGCCAGGGTCGAACTCCTCACTCTGGAATCAAGCTTCGCGGCCGCTTAAAATGAAGCGCCATGAATGAACTCACACTTTCTTATACCCTTCTAACACACCATCGTCTCCTGTCAATGAAGCAGACGATCTCCATCCGCAGTATCAGCGCAAGGCTTCGATGCCTTCATGAATACTTTTTCGACGGCGCTGCAGGTCTCCCGCATATTTTTTTCGTTCAACGTCGGATGCACCAGAAACATCAGACTGGTTCGGCCTAATTCTTCGGCTATCGGCAACCGATTTACAGGCCCCAGGCCCATCTGCCTGAAAGCCTTCTCCAGGTATATTTCACTGCAGCTGCCACTAAAACAGGGGATCCCCTCCGCGTTGACTGCAGCGATAATCCGGTCACGGCTCCACCTTTTTCTGAGCAGGTGGGGTCTGACAAAAACATAATATTTATAATAGGAATGCAGGAGATCGGGCGCCGCCTCCGTAACCCGCAAAGCCGGCACCTGTTTGAAAAATTCGGTCAGAATCGCCGCATTCCGTCTGCGTATCTCGATCCAGGCCGCAAGTTTCGGCAGTACAGTTCGGCCAATCGAAGCCTGCAGTTCGGTCATCCGCCAGTTGGTACCGAACGACTCGTGCAACCACCGGAAGCCCGGGGCGTGCTGCTGGTTGAACACCGCATCGTAATTCTTGCCATGATCCTTGTACGCCCAGGCTTTTTTCCAGACTCCACAGTCATTCGTCGTCAGCATCCCCCCCTCTCCGCCGGTGGTCATTATCTTGTCCTGGCAGAAAGAAAAGGCCGCTGCATCACCCAATGAACCGACCCGGCGGCCTTTGTAGATGGCGCCGTGTGCCTGGGCGCAGTCTTCAATGACCCTGATGTCCCGCTTACGGGCAAATTCCATGATCGAATCCATGTCGCAGGGCCAGCCGGCAAGGTGTACAACGATGATTGCCCGGGTCCGAGTCGTGAGCGCATGTCGGATCGATTCAACCGTCAGGTTCTGGCTGACCGGGTCGACATCTGCCAGAATGGGGGTGGCGCCGCGCATGACCACGGCACTCGCCGAGGCGATGAAGGTGCGGCTGGTGGTGATAACCTCGTCGCCGGGGCCGATGCCGAGGGCATGCAGGGCCAGCTCCAGGGCCACAGTGCCGTTGGCCAGAGCGATTCCGTACCGGCAGCCGCAGAATCCGGCGAATTCTTCTTCGAACTTTCGCCCTTCCTGGCCGGTCCAGTAGTTGACCCGGCCGGATTGCATCACGGCAACCACGGCGTCGATTTCGTCCTGCTGAAATGCGGGCCAGGGGGCGAAGGAGTTCATGCACTCGGGTTGTTTAGGCATTCAACCTCTCCGGCATCCGAAGACTTTTGTGAAAACACCTGGATTATCCAGACTGAATACAAGCTGAATGTGTTCCAAGTTGTCGATCCTTACGATGAGACATCGGCCATATTGAGGACTGCTTCGATTCGCCGATGAAACTCGCTGTTGAACAATCGGGGCCCGAGCGAGGAGATTGCTCGACGCAGCCCCCTGTTGAGCAGGACACGGCTGGCAATCGGTCGCAGGTGCAACACGAAGACAATGGGTTCGGGGACAAAACCCAGACGCTGCTTGAAACGATCGAGTCCCTCACCATCGGTTAGCCACCTCGGTCCGTTGTAAACGGCCTCTACTCCAGGTGTCTTCATCATCGTTTGGATCACGGAGAAAAAAAGAGCCGGGGAGGGATGAGACGTCAACAAACTTGTGCTGGCATTGCTGTATAACAAGCTCACCACACTGCCCAGTCGTATTGAAATAAGGTAAGCGCCGAGCTCGTCTCCGACAAAAGAACCCCAGGCTTCTACCTGATCCAGTCTTTCTCCAGCCCGGCAAAGGCGTCTCCATTGATCCTCGCTGGTGAACATCCGATCGGACCGTCCTTGACGGCTCAGTGAGCCGAGGTTCAGGGGCATACCCAGGCGCTGCAGCTCCTCAAAGCTCATTGGCCGGACCTGGCAGTTATCCAGTCCTTTTTGAACACTCCACCGGCCTTTCTTGTCGAGGGTCCGCAAGCTGTAGTTTCGATCGCGAACAAAATAATTGTGGCTGCCCTGCCCTTTCCAACCAGGTTCTGCGGCGTAGTTGACCCCTAGAATTCGATGCTGTTTAAAGAGGTATTTCATCTCCTGCTCTGTTGGTGGTGCTGTTTCATAGAGAGGCATCCGGTTGAAAAAACCATGACTCGGCCCAATCCATATACCTTGGGGAGTTTCCAGCACCTTGTATCCGATTAACCTGCAAAATTCGGCGTATGCAGAATAAATCATGAGAAACTTCCTTATTGATTGCATCAGCCCCCCGCAACCCCGGAGGTACCGGGTGAGCGGAACCTTCTCAAGCCCGTGTATTAGCCGGTCAAGACGATATCAGGCATCAAGGCGTGGCCTCTTTCCAGCAAAAGCCGGACAAATTCGGGGTGGCAACAGCAGACCATGCATTCGCAGGTCTGTCGACGGCGATTTCCACAAGGCGATCACACTTGGCACTGGCAACGTCAGGCTTAATGGTCAACCAGTGGGGGTCAACAGCCTCTCCCTGCGCCCAGGCGATCAAGGCTGCCGGCAGATTGGCGCCGGCGCGGTGAGTGAAGGGGTAGCCGCCGCCGAATCGGGGATTCAATTCGAGAACCCAACAGCGGTCGCCATCGACGAAAACGTCACAATCGAGGTTGCCGATGTGCCCGAGAGCCTCTCCGATGCGGCGGCCGACCGCCTCCAGGACGGGGTGGGCGACGGTGACCGCCTTATCGGTTTCGCCTGATCGCATTGCCAGCTTTCTCTTGACGAAGGTTGTCACATACCGCCCTTCAAGATCGTTGATCACGTCGAGGCCATACTCCGTTCCGCCGCCCTTCTCCTGAACGATAAGACAGCGCTCGCCATCGGCGCTTGCCGACGCCAGGAAAGAACGCAGCAGACGCAATCGGCCAAGATCCCAGGTCAGCGCCAGTTCCTGGATGGACTCCGGATACTCGATGCCGAAGGACGCAGTACCCCAGCGGGGTTTGACGACCAGCGGGAAGGCCAGTTCTTTTCGGAACAGGGCTGCCCGCGCATCCTCTATCGCGACAAAGGTCTGCGGCGTCGGCACCCCGATTTGCCGAAGGAATTGAAAGGTTGACCATTTGTCGAAGCAAAGGTCGACAACGGCCGGCGAAGAAACGACGGGGATGGTTCCGACATTCAGTAACCGGTCCCGTTGGCGGGCAAGCAGCGGCAGCTCCAGAT
>DATBML010000492.1:0-2768 GCA_036554885.1 Desulfuromonadales bacterium | reverse complement strand
TACGACGCCTACGAGTACCGGGTGCGCTTGCTCCACCAGAACTTCATCTACGGAGTGCTGACCGGAAAGCTGGATATTGAGGAGGGCTCTTTCTGGCTTGCCGAACTCGCCTCGGACCTGAAGCATCCCCAGTACAAGATGGATTTCATGTACGCTCTCGGCCGCCGGCTCCATGCCAATTACGCCTATCTCTTCGGTATTCTGCTCGCCGCCTGGCTGGTCAAGATCAAGCTCCACCCCGTCCCCGCCCGCTCCTGGCGGCAGTACCTCGAGCAGGCGAGTCTGGGCAACCTGCCCGGATGGTCGACGCTCCTCTTCATCGTTCTGTTCGCCGCGCATCTGCTGGTGCTTGTCCGTCTCAGCCGCAAACCGCTGGGCGGCCGGGATGTCCTCTTTTCAGGCTCCCGGCCAGAGACAAAAGACAAGGACATGACTGCGCAATGACCCCCCCTCTTGCCCTCCTCCCCGAGCGATGCCCGCATGAATGAATACCGCAAGACGACCCTCGCCAACGGCCTGCGTGTGGTGACCGTGGAAATGCCCCACCTGCACAGCGCCGAGATGGCCTGTTACGTCAAGGTCGGCGGTCGCAACGAGGACCTTGCCACGGCGGGGATTTCCCACTTCCTCGAGCACATGATCTTCCGCGGCACCGGCGACTACCCGACCAGTCTCGAACTTGAGCGGGCATTCGAGGCGATCGGCGGCGCTGTCAATGCCGCCACCGATGCCGAGAGCACCTGCTACCACTCGCGCCTGCATCCCGAGCGGATCGCCGAAGGGGCGGCCCTGTTTGCGTCCATGCTGCGCCGGCCGCTGCTCGCCGACCTGGAGATCGAGCGCCGGATCATCCTCGAGGAGGCCCTGGAGGATCTCAACGAGCGCGGCGAGGAAGTCAACCCCGACAACCTGACGGCGCGCCTGCTCTGGCCCGGACACCCGCTGAGCCTGCCGACCATCGGCACCCGTGATTCGATCCGCGGTCTCGGCCCGGAGGCTCTGCGCCGCTACCACACCGCTTACTACATCCCGGAGAACACCGTACTGGTCGTTGCCGGGCCGGTACGTCACGAGGCGGTCACGGCGGCCGCCGCCGAGCATTTCGGTGACTGGCAGGGGGCGGTGGTGCCGCCGACCCTGCTGCATCCCGGCAGCGACGGGCAAGGCTCGCCCGAGACGATCTGGGTGCACGACTCCGACTCCCAGGTCTCCGTCCAGTTCGCCTTTCGCCTCCCCGGCCGGCAGAGCCCGCACGCCGTTCCGCTGCGCGTGCTGCGCCGGATTCTTTCCGGCGGCGGCACCTCGCGCTTGATGTTGCGGCTGCGTGAGACGCTCGGCCTGACCTACAGCGTCGAAGCGAACCTGTCGCTGTTCGAGGAGTGCGGCTGTTTCTCCATCGACTTCTCCGTCGCACCGGAAAACCTGGCGGAGGCGGCCCGCGAGGTGCTGGCGGTCCTGACCGAAATCTGCCGCGAGCCGGTGCCGGAGGCGGAACTGGCCCGCGTGGTGCGCTGCTACCTCTACGATCTTGACTTCAGTCGGGACCATGCCGACGACATGACCGTGCGCTACGGCTGGGGAGAACTGGTCAGCTACCTGCGGACCCTGGAAGATGACCGGCGGGAGATCACCGGCGCCGACGCCGAAACCCTGCTGGCGACGGCCCGCGAGCTGTTCGTCCCCGGTGCCCTCAAGGTCGCCTTTGCCGGGCCTTTCGCGGCGAAGGACCGCAAGGTGGTGGAAAAGCTGCTGGCGGGGTATCGGCAGGGCGTCTGACAGGTCGGACCCGTCGGACTGGTCCGACCGACCGTCTAGGAAATCTTGATCGTCTTGTACAAGAAGTTCTTGAACTTGAAGAAGGTTTTCCGCTCCTCATCGTCATCGCTGCGTGGGTCGCAGGCGCGCAGCAGCTCAGCCGCCTTCGGCATGGTGGTAGCCCCTTCCAGCCGGGCCAGTTCCATCACCTGCGCCACCACGTCCCGCGAGATGCGGCTCTCCGAGTAGGGGAGGTGGACGGCGCTCCAGAAGTCCTGCTCGCCGCGGGCGATGGCGGCGAAAATCTCCCGCGCCGCCTGCTCGGTCAGCCGCTCCACCGCCCCCTCCTCCTTCTCCCCCGTCTCCTGGTTCCCCCGCGCCTGGCGGATATCCTCCTCGGTAATAATGCGTCCCTTGCGGAAGAAGAGGGCGCGCAGCAGGATGCTGCGCAGTTCCCGGACGTTGCCGGTGAAGTGGTGCTGGGCGAGCAGCATCTGGGCGCTGCGGCTGAGCATCGGCGCTTCTTCCTCACCCTCGTCCGGCTTCTTGTAGACCAGGTAGAGCTTGCCGAGAAAGTGTGTGGCGAGGTCGGGGATATCCTCGCGCCGCTGGTTGAGGGAAGGGACCTCCATGGTCAGCTCCGAGAGGCGGTGGAAGAGATCCTCGCGGAATTTCCCCTCGCGGATCAGCTGCCGCAAATTGCGGTTGGTGGCGGCGATCAGCAGCACCCGGGCGTAGCGGGTGGTGTTCTCGCCGAGCCGGACGAAGCCGCCGTTGTCGAGGAAGCGAAGAAGCTGCACCTGCGTCTTGGGGTCGGCGTCGCCGATTTCGTCGAGGAAGACGACGCCGCCGTGCGCCTCTTCCAGAATCCCCTTGCGGTCGGCGTGGGCGCCGGTGAAGGCGCCGCGCTTGTGGCCGAAGAGCTCGGAGTAGGTCAGCTCGCCGCTGTAGGCGGCGATGTTGGTCTTCTTCACCGGCAGCTCGCCGCGCGGGTCGAACTTCTCCTGGTACAT
>DATBML010000485.1:0-3061 GCA_036554885.1 Desulfuromonadales bacterium | reverse complement strand
GGGTCCCTTCTCGCGCAGGATGTCGCGGGTACCGCGGGGCCGCGGCGTGCCGTAGGGGATCTCCGGCACCTCCGCCTCGCGCAGGGTGCGGAAGCGCAGAGCCTTCTCCGGCTTGATGCCGGGGTAGCCGTTGACGATGGTGTGGCCGACGAAGCGGAGCAGCTTGTTGGCACGGTCGCGCTTGACCGGAATCTGGAACAGCTCCGGGTGGGTGTCGAGGAAGGAAGTGTCGCACTTGCCCGCCAGGAAGGTCGGGTGGGTGATGACGTTCTCCAAAAAGCCGATGTTGGTCTTCACCCCGCGGATGCGGAACTCCTGCAGCGCCCGGTGCATGGTGCGGGCAGCGTCGGAGAAGCTGCGGCCGAAGGTGGTGATCTTGGTCAGCATCGAATCATAGTGCGGCGTGACCTGGGCACCGGCATACCCCTGCCCGGCGTCGAGGCGAACCCCGTAGCCGGCGGCGGTCCGGTAAACCTTGATGGTACCGAAATCGGGGGCAAAGTTATTGGCCGGGTCCTCGGTCGTCACCCGGCTCTGGATGGCGAAGCCGCGCAGCTCGATGTCCCCCTGCCCGGCAATGCCGATTTCCGGGTCGGAGAGCCGATATCCCTCGGCGATGCGGATCTGCATCTGCACGAGGTTGCGAGCGGTGACCATCTCGGTGACAGTGTGCTCGACCTGGATGCGGGGGTTGGTTTCAATGAAATAGAACTTCCCTTCCTGATCAAGGAGAAACTCGACCGTTCCGGCATTGACGTAATCGACGGCAAGGCCGATGCGCATCGCCATGCTGCAGACTTCTTCCCGCTGGGCCGGCGAGAGGGCGATGGAGGGAGCGATCTCGATCACCTTCTGGTGGCGGCGCTGGATGGAGCAGTCACGCTCGAAGAAGTGCACGAGGTTGCCGTGCCTGTCGCCGAGAATCTGCACTTCGATGTGCTTGGGCCGCTCGAGATACCTCTCGAGAAAGACAGAGGGATTGCCGAAGGCGGCCTTGGCTTCGGAGGCGGCCGACTTGAGCCCTTCCAGCAGTTCCTTCTGGTTGCGGGCGACGCGCATCCCCCGGCCGCCACCCCCGGCCGCCGCCTTGATGATGATCGGGTAGCCGGCTTCCTTGGCAAAAATCAGCGCCTCTTCCTCGGTGTTCACCGGCCGCTCGGTCCCCGGGACGACCGGTACACCCGCTTCGATCGCCGCATGCCGGGCGGACACCTTGTCCCCCAAACGGCGCTGGATCTCCGGCGTCGGGCCGATGAAAACGATCCCGGCCCGCTCGCAGGCCTCGGCGAAATCAGCGTTTTCCGACAAAAAACCATAGCCGGGGTGGATGGCATCCACCTCCTTCTTCCGAGCAAGGTCGATGATCTCGTCGATCCCCAGATAGGCCTCGATCGGCCCTTTCCCCTTGCCGATCAGGTAGGCCTCATCGGCCTTGTAGCGGTGCAGTGAGATACTGTCCTCTTCCGAGTAGACGGCCAGGGTCTTGATTCCCAGCTCGGTACACGCCCGAAAGATGCGGATGGCGATCTCGCCGCGATTCGCCGCCATGACTTTCTTGAACTTCCTGATTTCCATCAAAACTCCTCCAGAGCCGGCCGATTCCCCGAAAACTTGTCAATTTTTAGTAAAAATAAAACAAATAAAAGAAAAGTAAACTTTTATTTAAAGTGAATTTTTTTAGCATTTTTAAATACTTAGGGCTTCTTTCAGGAAGCTCAACATCTAGCAAAGAGCATTCAACCTGTCAACATAAAATATTGTTTGATTTTGTAAGCGATTGATTTCACAAGACTATCTTTACCCTCTCTCACATATATTCACACATTTCGCATCTTTATAGCATATGTCTAAATAAATCACAAAACAGCTTTAATAACGCTCGATTACACCCGATAAAAAATTATTCCGACTTATTAAGCACCTTGTCGACAAAGGGCCGGATCAGGTCGATTGGAATGGGGAAAATGATCGTCGAGTTCTTCTCCGTGGCAATCTCGGTGAGGGTCTGCAGAAAACGCAACTGCAGCGCCCCCGCCTGGGTGGAAATGACTTCGGCGGCATCGGCCAGTTTCTGCGAGGCCTGGAACTCCCCTTCGGCGTGAATGACCTTGGAACGGCGTTCCCGCTCGGCTTCGGCCTGCCGCGCCATGGCCCTCTGCATCTCGGCAGGCAGGTCGATGTGCTTGACCTCGACGTTGGAAATCTTGATCCCCCAGGCGTCGGTCTGCCGGTCGAGGATATGCTGCAGTTCCTGATTGATCTTGTCGCGATGGGCCAGCAACTCGTCCAGTTCCGACTGGCCAAGCACACTGCGTAGAGTCGTCTGCGCCAGCTGGCTGGTGGCGTAGAGGTAGTTCTCCACCTGGATCAGCGCCTTCTCCGGCGCCACCACCCTGAAATAGAGGACGGCGTTGACCTTGACCGAGACATTGTCCTTGGTGATGACGTCCTGAGGCGGCACATCCATGGCGATGGTACGCAGGCTCACCTTGACCAGCTTGTCGACCACCGGGATAATAAAGCGCAATCCCGGTCCCTTGACACCCGCGAAGCGGCCGAGGCGGAAGACGACCCCGCGCTCGTACTCGAGGAGAATCTTGACCGCGTTGGCGATAATGAATGCCACCAAGGCCACGACCACAGCCCAACCGATCAGACCGACAGGAATCATTTCTTTGCCTCCGGTTTCTGGTTTCCGGTTTCAGGTATCAAGAATTTACCCGATTCCTGAAACCCGGTCCTGCTCATTGACTTTCCTGACCTCCAGCCGCAAATTTTCCACCACCTGAACCACTTCGATCCGCTCGCCTTTTGCGATCGGTTCGGCGCTGAAGGCGTCCCAGTATTCGCCGTGGACGAAGACCCGCCCCTCGGGGCGGATATCGGTATCGGCGACCCCACGTTCTCCCTCCATCCCTTCGAGACCAGAGACAAAACGGGTGCGCTGGGTGCGTACGACGAACCAGAGAACCAGGGAAAAGAATGCAGCACAGACGGAGACCGTCGCGAAGATGACCATCCGGGAGATCTGCAGATACGGCTCTGAACTCTCAATCAACAT
>DATBML010000477.1:0-3537 GCA_036554885.1 Desulfuromonadales bacterium | reverse complement strand
AGAGTTGGCGGCCGTGCCGTTGAAGACGAAGAAAACCTGGCAGTCGGTCTCGAAGAACTCACGCAGCAGGTCACAAGCCCTGGCCGTCCAGGGGTCGGCACCGTAGGAGGGGGCGTAGCCGACGTTGACTTCGGCCATCGCCGCCCAGGCCTCGGGGCAGACGGCGGCATAGTTGTCGCTGGCGAACTGATTTCGGCTCGACGCCGCAGGCGAGGATGTCATCTGTGAATCATCTCCTTCATCGGTTTCCCCTTTCTACATAGCTCCTTCCCCCTCTCAAGGGACCGCCGGTGGTCAATTCATACCGGCGCTTCAGGTCTTCTGCTGCCCGCACTTCCAGCACGCCCCGAACTGCCCCTCGAGCCGCTCGCCGCAGCCGGGGCATGTCCATGGCTCGGCTTTGTGTTCCTCGGTCCGCAGCCACCCGTCCAGCAGCACCCGGGCCCGCGGATAAACCTCGTCATCGATCACCCACAGTTCAGGGTAGAGTTCGACAAAGGGGATCTCGCCCATCGCCGCAAAGAGCTCCTCGTTGCGGATCAGGCAGGGAATCCCCTCCCCTTCCAGGAGCTCCTTAAGCAGCAGGGCCAGGGGACGCTCGCCGAGGCCGAAGGCATGCAGCTTCTTCATCAGGGCTTGCCGGCGGCGCGCAGCAAGCCCGCCCCAAACGCCTCGCGCTGCCAGTTCTTCAGGCCGGGCACCTCAGCCAGGGCGGCAACCGAGGCGGGACGACGGCGAGCAATCTCCTCGAGGGTGGCGTTGTTGATGATGACCCCCGGCTCCATCTTGAGCATTTCCGCCTGCCGCTGCCGCCACTCCCTGAGTTGCTTGAATCGACGCTCCGCTTCGGGGTCCTTCTCCCGCCGCTCGCCCCGCGGGAAAACGGGCAGGTCGCCTTCCGGCACCGCCATTCCCGCCTCGACCGCCTGTAACAACTGCCTGCCGTAACGGTCGACCTGCCGGGGAGAAATCCCCTCGATGCCGACCAGGCCCTGCAGATTCTTCGGCGCGCTCTTGGCGAGTTCGATCAGCGAAGCGTTCCCCAGGACCTTAAACGGTGGACAGTCGCGCCGCTGCGCCTCGCCGATTCGCCACTGCAGCAGTGCCTCGAGCACCGCCAGCTGTCGCCGGTCAAGAGCCGAGGCCCCCTTGGCCCGCAAAAAGAGCGGCCCCTCGGCCTCACTGAAGCGGACTTGCTCAAGCAGGGAGAATTCTTCGGCCACCCAGGCGAGCCGGCCCTTCTCCCGCAATCGCTCCTCGAGCTGTGCCGCCAGCCGATGCAGGTGACGGGTATCCTCGGCGGCGTAGCGAACCATCTCGGCGGAAAGCGGCCGCAGCGACCAGTCGGCCCGCTGGTACTGCTTGTCGAGTGTCACGCCGTAGTGCTTGCCGAGAACATCGGCCAGCCCCACCTTCTCCTCGCCGAGGAACTGGCAGGCGACCATGGTGTCGAAGAGGCCGCGCACCGAAAAGCCGAAGTCGCGGTACAGGCAACGCAGGTCGTAGTCGGCGGCGTGAAAGATCTTGCGGATGCCGGGGTCGGCGAGCACCGGCGCCAGAGCCGTGAGATCGGCGCCGGACAGAGGATCGAGCAGCACGGTGGTCCCCGGGGTGGAGAACTGCAGCAGGCAGACCTTCTCCCGGTAGGAGTGCATCGAGTCAGCCTCGAGATCGACGGCAATCGCCGTCTCGCGGGCGAGTTCTTCCGCGAGCTCGGCGACCTCGGCGGTGGTGGTCAAAATGGGGACGGGCATGAGGGCTCCGATGATGTCGTAGGGGCGACCCGGTGGGTCGCCTCGGGCGAGGCAGCGCCTCGCCCCTACATGTGGTTGTTGGCTTTTCGTAGGGGCGAACCTTGTGTTCGCCCAGGGCGGTGACAAGCATCGCCCCTACAAATGTTTCAGCGCCTTCTTGTGCGCGCCATGCAGCGGCAGCTCCGGCAACCCGGCGGCATCGACCCAGCGTTCTTCCCCTTCGGACACCCGATCGAAATCTTCAACGGTGCCGCGATAGAGGCGCAGGTCGAGACGGAAGTGGCTGTAAGCGTGGGCAACCCCACCTGCTTCGGCGAGCGTTGTCTGAAAACCGAGTCCGGCCAGCAGTGCCCGTGCCGCGGACAGCGGCGTTTCTCTTTCGGCAACCCCGGCAGTTGGAAACTCCCAGAGGCCGCCGAGCATCCCGGAGAGCGGGCGTCGGCGCACCAGGAAGCGGCCTTTCGTTTCCAGCAGCAGCGCCACCTGGATGATTGTCGGAACCGCCTTTTTTCTGCGGGTGAGGGGCAACTCCCGCTCCAACCCCTGCGCCCGCGCCTGGCAGAGCGCCGCCAGGGGGCAACGGGGGCAGTCAGGGTTCTTCGGCGTGCAGAGCGTCGCTCCCAGGTCCATGATCGCCTGGGCGTAGTCGTGCGGCCGATCGGCAGGCGTGAGCGTCTCGGCCCAGGCCCACAGCTTTCTCTCGGCGGCCTGTCCGCGGGGGTCCTCGGCCAGGGCGAAGAGCCGGCAGAGCACGCGGCGGACGTTGCCGTCGAGGATCGGTGCGGAAATGTCGAAGGCAATGGAGAGGATCGCCCCGGCAGTGCTCCGCCCTACCCCGGGGAGCGCCTGCAACGCCGTCAGGTCGGCGGGAAAGCCGCCGCCGTGTCGCTCCACCACCGCCCGGGCCGCAGCGTGCAGGTTGCGGGCGCGCGAGTAGTAGCCGAGCCCTGCCCAAAGTTCGACCACTTCTTCGACCCTTGCCTGGGCCAGCGCCTCGACTGTCGGATACGCCGCCAGAAAGCGCTCGTAGTAGGGGATCACTGTACCGACCCCGGTCTGCTGCAGCATGATCTCGGAGAGCCAGATGCGGTAGGGGTCGCGGGTGCGCCGCCACGGCAGGTCGCGCCCCTCCCGGCCGTACCAGGCGATGAGAAGGCTGGAAACCTGGGCGGACGGGAACGGTAGAGCGGGTGCAGGGGCGAAGCATGCGTCGCCCCTGTGTGTTTGATGTGCTCTCACCCGATTTCCCGGAGCGCATCCAGCGTTTTTTCCATCTCCTCGGGAGTTCCGATGGTGATGCGCAGGCCATGCACCAACGCCGGGTCGGAGAAGTGTCGTACCAGGATGCGGCGGGCGTAGAGGGCCTCGTAGACCCGCTTGCCGTTACGGTCGGGCGGGGTGGCGAAGACGTAGTTGCCGCTCGAGGGGATGACCCCGTAGCCGATTACTCGCAGCTCGGTACTGAACCAGTCTCGGGTCTCGCGGATGCGGCGGACGCAGGCACGAAAGTACTCCTGGTCGCGCAGGGCGGCCACCGCCGCCACCTGGGCCAGACGGTCGAGATTGTAGTGGTCGCGGATCTTGTTGAGGGCGGCGATCACCTCCGGCCGGGCGATGGCCAGCCCCAGGCGCATCCCCGCCAGGGAGTAGCTCTTGGACAAGGTGCGGGTGACGACGACGTTCCCGTGCTTGCGGACCAGCTCAAGGGCATTCTCGTCGGCGAAGTCGGCGTACGCCTCATCGACCACCAGCACCCCGTCGACCCGCCCGGCCAGCTCTTCGA
>DATBML010000459.1:0-2156 GCA_036554885.1 Desulfuromonadales bacterium | reverse complement strand
GTCGAATGGCAGAGAGCCTAGCGGCTGTGGATAAGTCTGTGGAAACGGTGGACAACCCGCGATCTCTGGACACTTTGTCGACGAGACCGGAAGGGGTGAAAGAGGTTCTCGGGGTTTTCGCCAAGGAACCGGTTGTCGGCCAGGTGAAAACCCGCCTTAGCCCTCCGCTCTCTCCCGCAGAGGCGGCCGGCCTCTACCGGAGTTGTCTGGAAGAGACGCTGTCGGCGATGAGCGGGGGCGGGTTCAACCTGGTTCTCTTCCATGCCGGAAAGGCCGACTTCTTCCGCACTGCCTTTCCCGACGCGTGCCTGTTCCCCCAGGGGGATGGGGACCTCGGCGAGCGGATGGAGCGCGCCTTGCGCATGCTGCTCGACGGCGGCTGCGGCGCGGCGGTGCTGATCGGCTCCGACACTCCCGACCTCCCCGTCGCACTGGCGGAGGAGGCCTTTGTCGCCCTTCGGGAAGCCGACGTCGTCGTCTCTCCCGCCGCCGACGGCGGCTATGTCCTGGTCGGCGAGCGGCGGCACGTTCCGGAACTCTTCCGCAACATCCCCTGGAGCACCGCCGACGTACTGGCGGCGACCCGCCAACGGGCCGCCGATCTGGCCATCGACTATCGAGAAGTCGGCGGCTGGGAGGACGTCGACGATCTCGCCTCTCTGCGCCGCCTGCTCGCCCGCTCTCCCGCCTCGGCGACGGCCCGGCTCGGCCGGCAGATGCTGGAGCGGCACGGATTGTAGAGATGCCCCGGCGGGGCGTCTCTACCGCCTATTCCAGAAGCAGCCTCTTCGGCATTAGATCCCGCAGCAGACTGTACAAGGTCTCCCCCCGCGCATCCTCGATCAGATGGACCCACCCCCCGACATGCACCATGTGGCCGCCGTGCCGGTCCGTCAGCAGCCGGCGGATCCGACCGGCCATCCAGCGGTCGCGTGGCCCGATCCCCTCGGCTCCGCGCCGGCCTTCCAGATAGGCCTGCCGCACCGTCTCTCCGGGGTCACGGGTAATCATGGCGTGGGCCCGTCCGTACCCCTCGAAATCGGATTTCTCGGCGCCGGCGGGGAGGGTGACGAGTATCTTCAGGTTGCGGCAGGTGATCAGTTCGGTCTCGACCCTTCGCAGCTTCGCCGCCGAGACGTCGGAGAGGTCGATCAGGTGCAGCGGCACCTGCGCCTCGGCGGCGTAGGCGGCAGCCGCCCGGTATTCGAACGGCAGGGCCAGCAGGGTCCGGATGTCGACGATGGCGGGGTGGTTCTGCAGCTCGGACAGAGCGGCCGGCAGTTCGCCGGCCAGCCGCTCGAGGATGCGGTCGAGGCGCAGCAACTGCCGGCGGCCCTCGACTTGCCGGTAAGCGAAGGCCTTTTCGCTCATCTCCAGGGTGATGAGGTCGGGGTGCAGGTGTCGCAACAGGGGCAGCAGCCGCTCCGCTCCCCGGGGGTCCCGGTGCACGGTGCCGACCAGGGTCAGGGTCGCGATGTCCGCCTCGCTGCCCGCTTCACTCATCTGCCGCGACTCTGCCCGCCGGCGACCGGCTCAGCGCAGCAATTTCGCACCGTAGCCCTCCCGCTCCAGCCGCTCGAGGATGTGGCAGATGTGCTGCGGGCCGCGGGTTTCCAGCTCCAGATGCACCTCGGCCCGGCCGAGGGGGAGGCCGGCTGTGCGCCGGTCGTGGCTGACGTGGAAGATGTTGGCCCCCTCCTGGGCCAGCAGGGCCGCCAGCGCCGCCAGCGAGCCGGGCGCATCGAGCAGTTCGACCCGGACCTTGAGATACCTCCCCTCGGCCATCATCCCCCGTTCCACCACCCGGGCGATGGTCTGCACGTCGATATTCCCCCCGGACAGGACGCAGACCGTCTTGCCGCGGTGCAGGCTGCGCCGTCCGTAGAGCAGGGCGGCCAGGGTCACCGCGCCGGCCCCCTCGACCACCAGTTTCGCCTTTTCCATCAGGCCGACGATCGCCTGTGCGATCTCTTCCTCCTCGACGGTGACGATGTCGTCGACCAGCGCCTCGATGATCGGGAAGGTCTGCTCGCCGAGACGTTTGACGACGATGCCGTCGGCCAGGGAATGGGCGGCGGCCAGGGTGACGATCTCTCCCTTGCGGCGCGAGAGCAGCGCGGTGGGGGCGCCGGCGGCCTCGACGCCGATGATCCGGA
>DATBML010000414.1:0-12255 GCA_036554885.1 Desulfuromonadales bacterium | reverse complement strand
TCTTGTGGCCGTCGTCAAGCTTCACCCGCAGGACAATCAGCGGAGACCGCAGAGATTTTCTCTGGTGCGCCAAATTTTTGTCGGGTTGGCGGTTGTCGTTGTCGCTCATCGGGGCTCCTCGGCACGAACAGGGGTGGCGGGCACCCCGCGGGCCATTCGGAAAATCGAATGAATACGTACAAGTCAACGTGCTTTATACACTATTACGGACGAAGAAAAAAGCCATTCCTGCCGCCAGGTGGAGACCGGACGGAAAATTCTTCATCCCGCCAGGCCGCGCAGGGGGTCGAGCCAGCCGTGAAAAGCGCTGTGACGAAGGTAACTCGGGAGGGGTTCAGGATTCGGGTTCATCGTTTGCCTGGGCACTGTGGCGCACCAGCTGGGTGCCCATCCTGGACACGGCTAATTTCAAGCAGCTCCAGCAGAGGGTCCCCCGTCCCCTCCAGCCAGTGGATCTCGATCCCCTGCCGCTCCATGCGCCGGAACCAGGTCTCCTGCCGCTTGGCGAAATCGTGGATGGCGCTCTCCAACTTCTGCACCATGTCGTTGCGGCCGAGTTCCCCTTTGAGGTGGCGGGCGACGAAGCGGTACTCCAGGCCGTAGAATTCCAGGCGTTCCCAGGCGACGCCGCCCGCGTGCAACTGCGCCACCTCGTCGATGAGTCCCTGATCGAGTCGCTCCTGCAGCCGGACGGTGATTCGTCGGCGCAGCTCGGCGCGTTCCCAGCGCAGGCCGAAGACCAACGGCCGCAACTCCAGCAGAGGCGGCAGCTTTTCCCCGGCGGCGGCTTCTCCCTCGGCAATCTCGATGGCACGGATGAGCCGATCATGGTCGAGCAGGTCGGTGGTATTGTGCTGCTTCGGCCGCAGTCGCTGCAGCCGCTCGGAAAGCTCCTGCAGGGAGAACTTCGCCAGTTCGGCCCGCAGTGCCGGATTTTCCGGAACCTCCACCAGGCGGTAACCCTTGAGGACGGCGTCGAGGTAGAGGCCGGTGCCGCCGACCAGGATTGGCAGCCGGCCACGCCCATGTATCTCCGTGAAAGCCTCGAAGAAGCGCTGCTGGAAGGCGAAGACGTTGAACTCGCTCCCCGGCTCGAGGATGTCGATCAGGTGGTAGAGGACCTCGCCATATTCGGCGAGGTCCTTGCCAGTGCCGAGGTCCATGCCGCGGAAGACTTGGCGCGAATCGGCAGAAATGATCTCGCCGCCAAGCAGTCGGGCCCCCGCTACGCCCAGCCGGGTCTTGCCGGAAGCGGTGGGGCCGAGGATGACCAGCAGGTTATATGGCGAAGAAGCCTGGGCGGGCATCCGGAACCTCTCAGTAGACGATCGGCGAGGCGTCGAGGCGGAACGGATTGGTTCGGATGGCCAGCGAGTAGATGTAGGGATAGTCCTCCTGGAGGTGCTGCATGTAGCTGAGCCATTCGCGAATCAGCAGGGTGTTGGCCCGCCGGATGTCCCCCTGCAGGTGCTGGTGATCCGAGGCGGGGAGGGAGTCGAAATCGCGCCGCGCTTCGAGTTCTTCGGTCAGGTGGCAGACGGCCCAGAGCAGGTCGGTGAAACGGTCATGCTCGAGGAGGTTGGGATTTTGCAGCAGGCTCAGGACGAAGGGGCGCCGACTCAGCAGAAAGGCGCCCAGGTCGCGCAGTTGGCCAGGCTCCGGCGCCAGTTGTGCCTGGTACTGCTCAGCAAAGGCCAGGGCCCGGCGGTATTCTTCCCGCCCCCAGGAGGTCTCGACCGCCAGGCTGCGGGCGAGGTCGGGTGCCTCACCGCAGAAGGAGTCGACCCGGCGCAGCAGCTCAGCGCCCACTTCGCCCATAAAGGCCCCGATGACCATGTTGAGCTTCTTCATCATAGCCTGCTTCTCCCGCTCGTTGAGCAGGCGTTCGATGATCAGGGTGACCAGCAGCACTTGAATCGGGACGAAGACAATGTCGAGCGCCAGATAGAACAACAAGTCGCGTGGATTGCCGAAGACCACCAGATGCAGGGAGCCGAGCAAAAGAGAAAGGCCGACCAGGAGCAGGCCGATACAGATTTTCCAAGAAGGACGGACCACGAAATGAATGCCTCCATTTTTCGGGGATATCGGTGGCTACTTTAGCGGGTTCAGGCGAAGAATTCAATCCGGGCGGGCGCTTGGCATATTCTTTCTTCCCTTCGCCGGGCATATCTGCTACATTCGGCACGATTCGGCCGCCAACTCCGCGGCCGGAAATCCATCCAGCAGATTCGGCCACGTTCGCCCATGGGAAAAGCAGAGCCATCGATCACCGATTCGACCGAAGCGCCGGTTATCCTCCCCCGCTCCGAACATTCCATCTCCCGCAAGCAAATCGACGAAAATACGCTTAAGGTCCTCTACCGCCTCGCCCGCAGCGGCCACAAGGCCTATCTGGTCGGCGGCGGTGTCCGCGACCTGCTGCTCGGGCGCAAGCCGAAGGATTTCGACGTCGGCACCGATGCCACCCCGAACCAGGTCAAGAAGCTTTTCCGCAACTGCTTCCTGGTCGGTCGGCGCTTCCGCCTCGCCCATGTTCGTTTCGGCGCCGATTCGCTGGTCGAGGTGGCGACCTTCCGTCGTCAGGCCGGTCCCGACGACATGCCCGAGGACCCGTCGGACCACTTCATGTTCGCCGAGAACATCTTCGGCACGCCGCAGGAAGACGCCTTCCGCCGCGACTTCACCATCAACGCCCTGTTCTACGACATCGAGACCTTTTCGGTGATCGACTACGTCGGCGGCCTGGAGGACCTCAAGCTGCGCCGCCTGCGGGTGATCGGCGATCCTCTGGTGCGTTTCACTGAAGACCCGGTGCGGATGCTGCGGGCTCTGGAGTTTACCGCCCGGCTCGGCTTCTCCCTCGACGAGGCGGCCAGAGAGGCGATCTACGAGCGCGCGCCGCTGATCGCCGAGGCGGCACCGGCCCGCATTCGCGAGGAGCTGATGGAGCTCTTCCGCCACAAGGTGGCAGCCGGGGTGCTGCGTGAGGCGTGGGCCATGGGGCTGCTGCCGCACCTGCTGGCCGGCTACGAGGGGGACGACGAAACCTTCGCCCTGCTCGCCCGGCTCGATGCGCGGACAACCGCCGGGACACCGGTCGAAGAGCATTTCGCCCTGGCTGTCCTCTTTCTCTCCCGTTTCCGCCGGGCCTGTCCCGCCGATGGGGAAATGAACGTGACTGACGCGGTGCGCATCGGCAACCTGGTCCTCGCTCCCCACTGCGGCTTCTTTCATATCGCCCATGGCATCCGCCATCTCGCCCGGGAGCTGCTGATCGGGTTCTTCCGCCTCAGCCGGGGACGTGGTCAGCGCGGCGAGCGGCGCTTCCTGCAGCATCCCTTGACACCCCAGGCACTGGAACTCTTTGCCCTCTGGACGACTGTTTCCGGGGAAGGGCGTGAGTTGGCGGCGCTCTGGCAGGAGGCCCTGAGCCGTCCCGAAGCGTTGACGGCGAAGGAGGAATCCGCCGCTCCCCGCCGCTCCCGCCGCCGCCGTCGGCCCCGCCGTGGCGGACGCCGCCCGTCGACGGAATAGGGCATGCACGTCCCCCGGCCCTTTTTGACGGATCCTGTTTCGACCTGCTGACGGGGATCGATCTCCGGAAGTTCTGTTGAAGCGTGCCTCGACCCGCTGGCCGGGCTCAGCAATCGTTGGTTCAAAATCCTCTTGAATATGGTTTTGTCCGGGCTTAGCCGAGTGGATCCGATGTGCTCCGCGTTCCGGTATTTACCTTTGCAAGGCTGTGTTCTCCAGCGGGGCGATCAGGATGCCGACCGCTTCGGCCCGGCCTTGCCCTTGTGCAGCCTGCGGACCAGCGCCTTCAGCCTTTTCAGTTCCACTCCCGTCAGTTTCCGGTCCCGGTAAACTCCTCCTCCGAAGATTTCGGCGAATTCCCGGCAGACAGGATCGTCCAGTTGTTTTGCCAGTTCTTGCAGTCCGGTCGCTGCCGGGATGGCGTCCAGATGGTGCTTTTTCCGGACCCGGCGCAGGAATGCCCGAAGAATCCGCTCTTCCCGGCTGTATTTTCCGCGCCGGAGCATGGCGACCAGGGCGATGAGCCCGGCAATTCCCGCCAGAAGGTAGACACCTGCCGTCTGCAAGTCGAAGGGGATCCTGAGCTGCCGCAGCTGCCGGTTGGTTTGTTGCAGCAACTGCAGCTGCCGGGCCAGATCGTAGGCGACGACGGCCCGGTTCCAGTAGTAATCGACGGTGTCGAGAATCCGGCGGCCGGCACTCAGCCCCCGCACCCGCGGGGCGAGCAACGAAGCCTCAGCGTTGCGAGCCAGACGACTGGGGTCGAGCCGCACCCAGTGGCCGTCGACCAGGGCTTCGACCCAGACGTGGGCAGTATCTTCGGTGACCAGGTAATAACCGCCCATTTCGTTGTACTCGCCGCCGTAATAGCCGCCGACCAGCCGTGCCGGAACGCCGGAGAGCCGCAGCAGCAGAGCGAAGGAAGAGGCGAAGAATTCGCAGTAGCCACGCTTTTTCTCGAAAAGGAACTCATCCACCGGGTCATCCGAAGCGGGGAGATCGGACGTGGCGTAGTCGAGCTGCTGGTTGGCGAAGAACGCCTCCAGAAGGGCGATGCGGTCGCCGGCGCCGGCGCCGCGGGCGGCGATGCCGACGGCGACCTGGTGCACTCGCTCCGAGAGGTGGGGCGGGACGGCAAGGTAGAAATTCCGATCGACCGGACCGATGGCCTCCAAAGCACCTCCAACGACGGAGACTGCGGTGTACTTGACCCGCCTGTCGAGGGAGCCTCTGGAGCGAAAGATGAAATCTCCGGCTTGGGACGAACGCAGACCTTCCACGCCGCGCGGGACGTCGAGAGCGAAAAGATAATTTCCCGACTTCGGTTCCGGATATATCGTCTGCGGGATGGTCCGGCCACCCCGGATGCGCGCCATATCACCTGGCGGGGGGAGTTGCCGCACCCAGGTGCTGCCTGCCGGGGTGTTGAGGATGATCCCCCGCCAGTAGAGCTCCTCCCGGGGGAGGCGTTCGCTCTCGACGCGCAAGGCAACCTCTTTCCCCGCGGCGATGCCGGCAAAGCTGCCGGGCCTGACCTCTTCGCTGAAGCCGGTGGTCGCCGTGGCAGTCGGGTTGAGAAAATTCCACAGGGGGTACTGGGTACGCGGCAGGATAACGAAAAAGGCGAGCATCAGCACCAGCGAGACAGCCGGCAGGGTCAGGGCGATGCCGAGGATGCGGCGGGTCTGCAGGCGGCTGAGCACCAGTTGTGGGTTGACGGCATGAAAGGAGAGGAGCACCAGGCCGACGGTAACGCCCGCAACCAGCAGCACCAGGTAGAGAAAGAAGGCGGCAGAGAGGGTGAGCAGCGTCGAACTGGCCAGGGCGAAGACGGCGAGTACGAAGACCTGCAGGGTGTTGCGGCCGTTCTTTTCGGTCACCAGGCGAACCGCCAGCAGCAGGGCGAGGATATTGACCACCGGTTCGATCAGGTGGTCGCGGCTGATCTGTACGGCATAGAGCAAAAAGCAGACGATGGAGAGCAGGGTGGCGATACCCCCGCTGAGGGGATAGCGTCGGCGGCGGTCACAGAAGACGCCGGCAGCGAGGGCAAGAGGCAAGGTGAGCTGTACCGGCAGGTCAAGGTAGAGAAAGAGGGGGGCGACGCCGAGTGCGGCCGTGGTGTAACCCAGGAGGTTGAGGAGGAAGCTAACCCTGACCATGGACTGCCAGTTCGGTAAGAAGGCGCAGCTTGTGGGCCCGGCCGACGGCGGGCGGCAGCGTCCGGCTGCCGAGCCTCAAGCCCACCGGCCGGTTTTCGCGCAGGTAGGAATCGGCCAGGTACGCGGCACAGCGCAGCCGCTCCTCCAGTCTTCCCGGCAGAAAGTCGAGCTCAATCGTCACCGGTGGCCGGGCGGCATCCGAAAGCTCCTTGACCTTGAGCTGTCCGTGCCGCGCCGAAAGCTTCCAGTGAATCAGCTTGAGCGGTTCACCGCCATGGTAGTCTGAAATCCGGCTGAGCTCTCCCTCGTACCCCTTGCGGCCCACCGGCAGTTCGCCGCCGGCGGTCTGGCGGCCGGCCTCGCCGGCGAGCCGGCAGGGACGGGGGGTTGGGAAGACCGTGAGCTTGCGGTCGACCGGCACCGGGAAAGAGCGGACGAAGAAGTTGATCGGAAAGATCGAGCGGACCTGTGCCTGGGCCAGGGTATGGATGCCGCGGCCGTGAAAGGTGGCCGTCAGCGTCTCGCTGGCGGTGCCGCCGCGCTCGACGAAGATGAAGGTCGCCTGGCCGGCCGCCGGCAGGAGTACGTCGACCAGGCAAACCGGCAGGAGGCGTTTGCGGTTCTCGATGCGGACGGTGAGCAGCGTGGACACCCCGTCGTAGACCTCGTCCGGCACCTCGACGCGCACCCCGAGGCCGGCCAGATTCCAGCGGCCGAGGACGCCCGAGACGGCCATGAAGCCGAGCAGCGCCGAGACCAGCAGGTAGAGGAGATTGTTGCCGGTGTTGACCGCCGCAAAGCCGAGCAGCAGGGTCATGGTGATATAGAGGACGCCAGACCGGGTCAGCTTCAGGCCAGGGGCACCGGCACGCTTTTGACGATCGATTGCAGCACCTCCTCCTTGCCGAGCCCTTCGTGTTCGGGGCGCAGGATGAGCCGGTGGGCGCCCACCGCAACGGCGACCGTCTGCACGTCTTCGGGGATGACGTAGTCGCGTCCCTCCAGATAGGCGGCGGCCCGCGCGGCAGCGGCCAGGTTGATGCCGCCGCGGGTCGAGATGCCGGAAAGGATGAAAGCATGCTCGCGGGTGGCGGCAACCAGGGCGAAGATGTAGTCGGTCACCTTGGCGGAGAGGTAGATATCCTCCCGGACCACCCGCTTCGCCTCGGTGATGTCCTCGAGGCTGAGCTGCGCCTCGATATGACGGATTTCATCGCGGATGCTCCCCGTCTGGATGATCGACTTCTCGACCTCTTCGGGGGGGTAACCGACGCCGGTGGTGATCAGGAAACGGTCGAGCTGCGATTCGGGCAACGGGTAGGTGCCGATCTGCTCCACCGGGTTCTGGGTAGCGATGACCAGGAACGGTTCGGGCAGCGGGTAGGTCGCCCCCTCCACCGTCACCCGCCGCTCCTCCATCGCTTCGAGCATTGCGCTCTGGGTCTTCGGCATCGCCCGGTTGATCTCGTCGGTGAGCACGATGTTGTTGAAGATCGGCCCCTGAATGAAGCGGAATCGGTTCTCGTCGCGGTCGAAGATGGAAAGGCCGGTGATGTCCGACGGCAACAGGTCGCTGGTGCACTGGATGCGGCCGAAGGAGAGGCCCAGCGCCCGGGCCAGAGCCAGCGCCAGGGTCGTCTTGCCGAGGCCGGGGATGTCCTCGATCAGCAGGTGGCCTCCCGACAGCAGGGTGATGACCGCCAGCCGGATGGCCCGCACCTTCCCCTTGAGATACTGGCCGGAGAGGGTGTCGATGACCCGCAATACCTCGGCCCGCTTGTTCAGTGTCATCTTGCCGCCTTTCGACCGGGAGCGGTCTCCGGGAAAAAGTCTTCTGACCTCAGTATAACATTCCGGAAAAGTGAATTACTCGGGCGGCGAGGGTTCCTCGCTGAGGACCACCAGGTAGCCGTCCGGGTCGTGCAGCCAGACTTCGCGCCGCTTGAACTCGTCATCTTCCAGCTCATAGAGAGTGTGCAGCTGCCGGCGGGCGATGTTTTTCAGGATGGGCGTCAGCGTTTCGACGGTGAACTCGATGGTGACGCCGACGCCGCGCGGGTGGCGCTCCAGGTTCTGAAAGAGGGCCGGATGCAGCGCCTCCAGGGCGGCGGTCTCGCGGAACAGCACGGTGGCATCGCCTTCGCCGAGCAGCAGCACGGCCGGGTGTCCCGGTGCGGGCACGAAGCGCTCGACCGGCAGCTCCAGCAGTTCTTCGTAGAAGGCCGCCGTTCGCTCCAGGTCGCTGACGGCCAGGGTCAGGGTGAAATTCATGTTCATGGCTCCTTTGCCCAGAGGTTATTAGCATGTTCCAGGCGGCCGCGGCAAGGGGAAAGGAACTCGGGCAAATTGACGCGGCGCCGGAAGCTGTGCTTTAATCGGGCGGCATGGAAAAAGGGGACGATTTGGAACTGATTACAGCCTACCTGGCCCTGGGTGCCAACCTCGGCGACCGCGTGGGGCAGTTGCAGGGGGCGCGGGTCGCGCTGGCGGTGGCCGGCGGCATTCTGGTAAAGGCCGCCTCGCCCCTTTACGAGACCCAGGCGGTGGGCGGGCCGCCGGGCCAGCCGCCCTACCTTAACGCGGTCCTGCGGGTGGAGACGAGCCTCTCCTGCCGTGCCCTGCTGGAACAGTGCCTGGCGGTCGAGGCCGGCTTCGGCCGCCGCCGGCTGGAGCCATGGGGCCCGCGCACCCTCGACATCGATCTGCTGTTTTTTGGTGGCGAGACCTTTGGCGAACCTGGACTGGACGTTCCTCATCCCCGCCTGCACCAGCGTCGCTTCGTCCTGATCCCACTGGCCGATCTCGCCCCGGAGCTGCTTCACCCGGTCCTCGGCCGAAGTGTTCGTCAACTGCTGGCCGCTCTCGATAACGGAGAGTCGGTCCGACTTTACGCCCGAG
This sequence comes from Desulfuromonadales bacterium, assembly GCA_036554885.1. Lineage (GTDB taxonomy): Bacteria > Desulfobacterota > Desulfuromonadia > Desulfuromonadales > DASPGW01 > DASPGW01. Next base: position 3,658 of record DATBML010000414.1, on the reverse strand, counting down.
AGTGGTGAATAGATGATTCGTCTGCTGCTGCTGGCTGCACTTTTTTATCTCGGCTATTCTCTCATCCGCACCTTCCTGCGCGTCCTGCCGGGGCACAAGGGCTCGCCGCCGCCGGCGAAGAGTCCGCGGGGGGAAGAGATGGTTCGGGATCCCCACTGCGGCACCTACCTGCCGCGCAGCGACGCCCTGGAGATGACGGTCCGGGGGGAGAAGCGTTACTTCTGTTCCAAGGCGTGCCGGGACGCCTTTGCCGGCAGAGACTGACTTGTTTTTGACCCTTTTTAACCCGCATAGGAGCCTCCCATGAAATTCTTCATCGACACCGCCGACGTCGCCGAGATCCGCGCCGCCCACGAGATGGGTCTGGTCGACGGCGTCACCACCAATCCCTCACTGATCGCCAAGAGCGGCCGCGACTTCAGGGAGGTGATCACCGAGATCACTGCCATCGTCGACGGCCCGATCTCGGCCGAAGTGATCGCCCTCGACGCCCAGGGGATGGTCCGGGAGGGGCAGGAACTGGCCAAGATCAACCCGAAGAACATCGTCATCAAGGTGCCGATGACCACCGAGGGGCTCAAGGCGACCAGCATCTTCACTGCCGAGGGGATCAAGACCAATGTCACCCTCGTCTTCTCGCCGCTGCAGGCCCTGCTCGCCGCCAAGGCCGGGGCGACCTACGTTTCTCCCTTTGTCGGCCGCCTCGACGACGTCGGCCACGACGGCATGGAAGGGGTCGAGCAGATCCGCACTATCTTCGACAACTACGGCTACGCCACCGAGACCATCGTCGCCTCGGTGCGCTCGCCCCTGCACGTGCTCAACGCCGCGCTGATCGGCGCCGACATCTGCACCATCCCCTACGGCGTCATGACCCAGCTCGCCAGGCACCCCCTCACCGACGTCGGGATCGAAAAGTTCCTCGCCGACTGGAAGAAGGCGAAGAAGTAGGGGCGGGTCCAAGACCCGCCCGAGGCAAGCCCAAAACGCTCCTTCCCTCCCACTGGCCCGCACTCGCTTCTCTGCATGAATTACGCAGCGGAGGGTGCGGGCTTTTTCGTCGTCGCGACCCACCTCCTCTCCTCTTTATCGACATTAAAAAAACTTGGTCTTACCACTTGACAGCTGCGTCAGCCGGCGCTACTGTACGGGCTGTTCCGTATACGAAATGTTTCTGCAATGACAGGATCGGCGACGCTGGTCGGGCCAAATGACCAAAAAGAGCAAGATATTGAGCGAAGCTAAATCTCGTGGGATGGCTCCTGTCGGCCAGCCTGGGGGAGTTTTCGCCACTATCGACACCTCCTGATTCGCCAACCGGCCCCCTCTGGCGCAGCAAATGACCGAAATAGATGGCTTTTTCATTCGCTGACGAAATTGGCATCGGGTTTGCCTCAGTGTATACGCGACGGCTTTTCCGTTCGGGAAGGGCAGACTTCCTTTTCTTTTCACCTTAACAGGGGTCGTTAGTCATGAACATTCACGAGTACCAGGCCAAGGGAATTCTGCGGAAATTCGGCGTGCCGGTTCCGGACGGGCACGTCTGCTACAACGGCGCCAGCGCGCGCGAATGGGCCAAGCGCCTCGGCGAGGGCCCCTGGGTGGTCAAGGCGCAGATCCACGCCGGCGGCCGCGGCAAGGGGGGTGGGGTCAAGCTGGCGCGCACCGCCGATGAGGTGCGCACGATCGCCCGCGACATGCTCGGCATGACACTGCGCACCCACCAGACCGGCCCGGAGGGAAAAGTCGTCACCCGCGTGCTGGTCGAGAACGGCTGCCACATCGAGCGCGAACTCTACGTCAGCCTGCTGGTCGACCGCGCCACCGGCAAGGTCACGGTGATGGCCTCGACCGAGGGGGGGATGGATATCGAAGAGGTGGCGGCGCACACCCCGGAGAAGATCTTCCGCGAGGCGATCGACCCACTGGCCGGCCTCACCCCCTTCCAGTGCCGCAACCTCGCCTTCGCCCTCGGCCTGTCCGGCAAACTCACCGGCAAGGCGGTCAGCCTGCTGGAGGGGCTCTACACCACCTTCATCGCCTGCGACTGCGCGTTACTGGAGATCAATCCTCTGGTGGTGACCAAGGAGGGAGAACTCCTCTGCCTCGACGCCAAGTTCGGCTTCGACGACAACGCCGTCTTCCGCCACCCGAAAATCGCCGACCTGCGCGACTACGACGAGGAAGACCCCAACGAAGTCGAGGCCTCGCAGCACGACCTCTCCTACGTCTCCCTCACCGGCAATATCGGCTGCCTGGTCAACGGCGCCGGCCTGGCGATGGCGACGATGGACATCATCAAGCACTCCGGCGGCGAGCCGGCCAACTTCCTCGACGTCGGCGGCGGTGCGAGCATCGAGCGGGTCACCGAGGCGTTCAAGATCATCCTCACAGACAAGAACGTCAAAGGGATCCTGGTCAATATCTTCGGCGGCATCATGAAGTGCGACGTCATCGCCACCGGGGTCATCGAGGCGGCCAAGCAGGTCTCCCTGCAGGTGCCGCTGGTGGTGCGTCTCGAAGGGACCAACGTGGCGAAGGGCAAGGAACTGCTGGCCGCCAGCGGCCTGAACATCATCGCCGCCGACGGCATGGCCGACGGTGCGCGCAAGATCGTGGCGGCGGTCGCCGCCGGCGAAGGGAGGGCGGCATGAGCATCCTGATCGATAAGAACACCCGCGTCATCACCCAGGGGATCACCGGCGCCACCGGTCTCTTCCATGCCCAGGGAGCGCGCGACTACGGCACGCAGATGGTCGGCGGCGTCACCCCCGGCAAGGGCGGCACGGTCATCGACGGCTTCCCGGTCTTCGACACGGTCCGCGACGCAGTCCGGCAGACCGGCGCCACCGCCTCGGTCATCTACGTTCCGCCCCCGTTTGCCGCCGATTCGATCATGGAGGCGGTCGATGCCGGCATCGAGCTGATCTGCTGCATCACCGAGGGAATCCCGGTCCTCGACATGGTCAAGGTCAAGCAGTACATGCAGGGGAAGAAGACCCGGCTGGTCGGACCGAACTGCCCCGGCGTCATCACCCCCGGCGAGTGCAAGATCGGGATCATGCCCGGCTACATCCACAAGCCGGGCAAGGTCGGCGTCGTCTCGCGCAGCGGCACCCTCACCTACGAAGCGGTTTGGCAGCTCACCTGCGTCGGCCAGGGGCAGTCGACCTGCGTCGGCATCGGCGGCGACCCGGTCAACGGCACCAGCCATCTCGATTGCCTGAAGATGTTCGAAGAAGATCCCGCCACCGAAGCGGTGATCATGATCGGCGAGATCGGCGGCAACGCCGAGGAGGAGGCGGCGCTTTTCGTCCGTGACCACATGAGCAAGCCGGTCGCCGGCTACATCGCCGGCGCCACCGCCCCTCCCGGCAAGCGCATGGGGCATGCCGGCGCCATCATCTCCGGCGGCAAGGGAACTGCCGCCGAGAAGATCGCGATGATGCGCGACTGCGGCATCAGTGTCGCCGACAGTCCGGCGGAGATGGCCGCCGCTCTCTTCAAAATCTGGCAGCCCTGACATCCATTCCGACTCTCTCCGATGCGATGACGGCGACGCCTTGCGAATCGGGCGTCGCCGGCTTTTTTATCCCGTCCCACGTCCCTCCTCCATTCGACCGTGACTGGCCGGTGCCGTTTCTCCTGCTAAACTTGG
>DATBML010000399.1:0-4194 GCA_036554885.1 Desulfuromonadales bacterium | reverse complement strand
ACCCGGGCGTGGGCATACTGGACATAGTATACGGGGTTTTCCGTACTCTGCTGCTTGGCCAGGTCGAGATCGAACACCAACTGGGAGTCGGTCCGCCGCATGAGGAAGAAGAACCGGGTGGCGTCCCGGCCGACCTCGTCGATGAGATCCCGCAGGGTGACGTAACTGCCGGCGCGCTTGGAGATCTTGACCTCCTCGCCGCCGCGCAGTACCGTCACCATCTGGTGCAGCACGTACTCCGGCCACCCCCCGGGAATACCGGCGTTCAGAGCTTGCAGACCGGCTCGTACCCGGGTGATGGTGCTGTGATGGTCGGCGCCCTGCTCGTTGATGACGCGGCCGAAACCCCGCTCCCATTTGTCCAGATGGTAGGCGACATCGGGAACGAAATAGGTGTAGCTGCCGTCCGCCTTGCGCATCACCCGGTCCTTGTCGTCGCCGAAGGCGGTGGTACGCAGCCAGAGCGCGCCGTCCTGTTCGTACGTATACCCGTTTTCCGTGAGCCGCCTGACCACCTCCTCGACACGCCCTTCGGCGTAGAGGCTCGACTCGAGGGAGTAGACGTCGAATTGGACGTCGAAAGCGGTGAGGTCCTGGTCCTGTTCCCGGCGCAGGCAGGCGACGGCGAAGCGGCGGATGGCTTCCAGGTCGTGCGGGTCGCCCGTGGCGGTGACCTGCTGATCACCCGCCGCTACCGTCTCACCGGCCAGGAAACTGCGGGCGACGTCCCGGATATAGTCACCCTGGTAGCCGTCGGCCGGCCAGCGCGGGTCATCTGGTTCAATGCCGAGGCAGCGCGCCTGGACCGACAGGGCAAGATTGGAGATCTGGGCACCGGCGTCATTGTAGTAGAACTCGCGGGTAACCGCCCAACCGGTAGCGGCCAGCAGTCGGCAGAGGGTGTCACCGACAGCGGCGCCGCGACCATGGCCGATGTGCAGGGGCCCCGTGGGATTGGCGCTGACGAATTCGACCTGAACCGGCTGTCCCTGCCCGATCCGGCTGCGGCCATAGTCCCGTCCCTGCCGCACCACCTCGTCCAGCACGCCGTACCAGAAGCGGCTGGTGAGGAAGAAGTTGATGAAGCCGGGACCGGCGATCTCCACCCGGCTCCAGAGTTCGTCGCCGGCGCCGAGTGCCGCAACAATCGCCTCGGCGATTTTGCGCGGTGGCTTCTTTTCATCCCGAGCCAGGAGCATCGCCACATTGGCGGCAAAATCGCCATGCTCGGCATGAGCAGGCACTTCGAGAGCGAACTCGGGAAACACGCCACCATGGAGTGAACCGGCGGCGTAGCACGCCTGCAGCGCTCCCCTGATCTGCTGTCGCAGTTGTTCTTTCATGTGGGTCAGTCTTTCCTGTCAGGATGGATCGAAGCGGCCAGCGGATTCCCGCCGCACTGGCGCAGCGTCACTTCTTCGCTGAAGTCCGGGCAGTGCGGCGTAGCGTTATCCCACCGGGAAAATGACTGGCGCAGCTTCCCCGCCAGACGCCGAGGGGACAGATCGTTCGATTGCCGCCGGTCATGCCGAAGGCTCCGTCGAAGGGGGGCAAAAAGGGAGTGTATGTTATCTCCAGTCATCACAGCTGTCAAGGGAGGGGGCGGAGAATATCAGGAATCAGAATCAGGCGTCAGAGACGGGATTGATATCTGTTCGGATGGTTTACCGGAAGTCTGAAACCTGGTTGCTCCCGCAGGCGTCATTGCCCCGACGCCGGACCGGCTTCCTTTTCGCCGTTGGGCCTGGCCGGACCCGTAGTTGTGGTAGTCTTCTGCACCGAACGGAATTGATAGACCAGTTCGTCGTCCTTCACCATCCCCAGCTCCTTGCGGGCAATCGCCTCGAGGTAACGGCGGTCGTTGCGCAGCGACTCGATTTCCCGGCGCAATTCGGCATTGACTGCTTCAAGCTGCCGAACCTCCTCCTGCAAGGCGGCCTTTTGCCGACCGGCCTGCAACGCCCGCAGAATGCCCCGGTCACCGAAGAGCGCGAAACCGAGCAACAGCAATGCCAGCAGCACCGGCACGATCGGCAGCCGACGCGGCAGAGGTTTTGGCGAATCTGTTTCGGCTTGAGTCATTGAACTTTCTGCTCCCGCTTGGATTGCCGGGGATAGGAGGCTGCGATGGCGTAACCGGCGAAGAAGACACCCACCAGCTTGAACTGGCCGGTCAGATACCGACGGGGCAGCCTCTCCGTCTCCTTGAAGTTGCGCCCGCCGGTTTCCGCCGGCGGGCGCATCTGCAACGCTGATTATTCGATGCTGATCAACCCCCGGATTTTCTCGAGGGACTTCTTGCCGACCCCTTTGACCTTGAGCAGATCATCGGGGGAGCGGAACTTGCCTTTCTCGGTCCTGTAAGCAACGATCCGGTCGGCAGTTACCTGGCCGACTCCCGGCAAGCCCTGGAGCTCCTTGGCCGTGGCCGCGTTGATGTTGACCTTGGCCACCTCGGCAGCGGCGACCCGGGTCGGCTCAGCCGCCGTCGCCCGGACTGCAGGTGCGACTGCCGCCAGACAAATAAGTAGCAGTATGATTCCAAAAACTTTCTTCATGTTCCCCTCCTAGGTTAGTGGTACAGGTTGGTGGTTACTCCCGGTCCGCGTGAATTCCCCCTCCATCCCCCCTTTCATCTTGAATTAACTGCGCGCGGTCCGGGGATCCTGGAACAGCAGAAACAGCACCAACGATCAAATGATTCAATCTGTTTTCACATTAAGCCAATTAGCACAGTGAATGCCCGACGTCAATCTCTTTTCACGCAGGGGCAATGAGGCCGGTCACTCGTTCGGCTTGCCTAGGCTGCCGCCAAAGCCAGCCACCTTGCCAAGCCCGGTGAGGGCGAAGGTGAGCAGATACTCCCGATCTTCCAACCTGTCCCTCAAGGTCAGAAAAAGGCTCCAACATTGGGCCCGGTATTCGATATTCAGGACCTTCTCCAAGTCTCTCCCGCCGGCAAAGTCGTAGCGGTGCTGGTAGTTGACGTAGAACGGCTTGAGCCAGGCCAGGTCGAGATTGGCGGCGATGTATTCGAGATCCTCCTGCCGATAGCGGTAATCGAGGTAGAGGTTGTTGCCGGCACCATCCTGGGCACCGCCACGGGCGTTGAAGACCAGGAACCGGTCGCTGATGGCATCTTCGGACGAATTCACATCGTAGCGCGCATCGACATCCAGAAAGCTCCAGCGGGTCGGCCGAACGATAAGCTCTGCCCGAACGTCGGAAAAGGGACGCAAATCATCCTGGGGATTGAGCCGGTCGCGACGGGACTCGCGGATGTCATATTCCTGGGAAAGGCGCAGATAGAGGAACTCATGATAGTAGACCTCGCCGTTTTCCGGTTCCAGCTTGGCGGTGAAGCGGTTGGTCAGGGCATAGGCAATCATGTTCTGGGGCCCGATATTATCCGTGGCATCAAATTGAGGCAGATGCGACTGGTTCTCGGGGGGAATGTAGTTGTAGATGACTTCCGGTTCGACACTGTGGCGAACCTTTTTGATCAGCCTGCCGTTCGTGGAGAATACGCGGGAGAAGCGCGTGGAAATACGGGTGGAGAAATCATAAAGGCCTTCCTTCTCGAAACCGCTGTTCCCGTCGGAGGCCCAGTAGAGACGTTCCAGATACCCCACCTCGGGAGAAATCTCCAGAAACTCCCCCGGCTGGAAAAAAGCAGAAAGTGCCGGGCGCAGGGCGAGCCGCTCCCCTTTCAGGCCCTCGTCCCTCCAGAAATACGTAGATGTACCCTCAAAACCGAGATAAAAAGGGGATTCGCCCAGGCGTTGACGCAGGACGGTCAGGTCAATCTCGGGGAGGCGCTGCAGGGTCTGATCGTTGCTCTGCAGGAGGTCTTTGGTGTATTTGAGCTGGCCGGTCAGGTTGACCTTGCGCCAGTTGCGGCTGGCGGTCACTACCGACTCGGCCTGGTCCTTGTTGTATTCTTCGGCCACCTCGCCGAAGTCTTCGAAGTAATCGCGACTGCTGACGTACTCGACATCGGCCGCCAACCGCACCTTCCCGGGGAGGGTCCCCAGGTGCTGCCAGTCCAGGGCATATCGGGTGTCGCCGTCCTGCATGCCGCTGATGTGATAGAGTTTAGCCTCCCCCTCGTTGTCCTCCCCCAGGATGTAGCGGTACTCGACCCCCTTGCCCACACCCAGTTCGGACAGATAATCGAGGAAAAAGGTGGCATCC
>DATBML010000183.1:0-3384 GCA_036554885.1 Desulfuromonadales bacterium | reverse complement strand
GCAAGGGGGGAATGGTCCACCTGATGAGCCCTGCCACCGCCGCCGCCACGGCACTCACCGGCGTCATCACCGACCCGCGGACCATCTGATCTGGTCGCGCTGGCGTTGTTGGGGCGCACTGCATGCGCCCCTACGTGAATTTTCATATGGAGAGATAAAAGATGAAAAAGACCTTCGGCGGGCCGGCCATCTTCCTCGACCGGTCCGACATCAACACCGATGAGATCATCCCTGCCAAATACCTTACCGAGGTGACCAAGGAGGCCCTGAAGCCCTACTGCCTGGAGGACCTCAAACTCGAGGGTTTCGACCCGAAAGGGGAAAAGCTGAAAAAGGCCCGGGTGGTCGTCACACGGCAGAACTTCGGCTGCGGCTCTTCCCGCGAACACGCTCCCTGGGTCTTCGAGGTGAATGACATCCATACCATCATCGCCGAAAGCTACGCCCGCATCTTCCGGCAGAACATGTTCAACGGCGGCATGCTCGCCATCGAGCTGCCCAAGGCCGATCTGGACCGGCTCTTCGACCTCGAGAAGCTGGGAGCAGTCGAGATCATCGTTGACCTGCCCGGCCAAAAGCTGACTGCCATGATGGGGGGCAAGACCGAGACTTTCAGCTTCGAGATCAGTCCCTTCGACAAGGCACTGGTCGAGGCCGGCGGCTGGGTCGAATTTGCCGATGCGCGGTACTGATTTTCCGCAGAGCTGACAAACACGACAGGCCGGGCAACTGTCCGGCCTGTCGTGTTTGTAGGGATCACTTGGGATATGGACAACTGGTTCATGGCTGACCTTTTCTAGTGTGGCCGCATCGACTGTTGCATCACTTAGCTGATGTCGGGTGAATCCGAAATGATTTGAAATTGACATTGCTACAATAAAAGTAATATGTTACGGCAGTTTTATGTGGGGCTGTTTCATCCTAAGGATCGGCTTGTTACCGGATTTCAATAATATGCCCGGCAAGGTGAGTGGAATGCAGGATTACCGTTTTCACCCAACTGACAAATTTTCGGCCAAGCTGGAAAAGATCGGCAGGCAGGACCCGCCGGGTCATGCCCGCATCCTGAGGGTTATCGAACGATTGCTGGCGAACCCGGCGGATGCCGACGGCTGGATGCATGGGGCACATCATGGCCGTTTGAAGAAATATGTGGGCCGCCGTGACTACCGGTTGATCTATCACTGGTGTGAACTCTGCCGCAAGGAGAACCGACGGCTCGAGGATCGCTGTGGAAACTGTGACACCGTCGCGGATCACAGTGTGATTTTTTTCGATATTTATCATAAGAACGAACTCGCCTACCTGAAGAATCTCGGCTGAGTCCGGCTCTCGACCTGTAAAAGGACCGGAATGACCGCTGCCGACAAACTCATTGATTTTCTTCGGCCGCAGCTAGGTCGTGAAACCCACGTCGGTCCCTGGCTGATGGTTGATCAGGAACGGATCGACCGCTTCGCCGAAGTGACCGGCGACGTCCAGTGGATACATACCGATACGCAGCGCGCGGCCAGCGAATCACCCTATGGTGCGACGGTGGCCCACGGCTTCCTGACGCTCTCCCTGCTCCCCTTTCTGACACAAAGCAACCACCCCGATTTTTTCCATAACAACTATCCTGGCATGCGTTTGCGGGTGAATTACGGCCTGAACCGGGTTCGCTTCCCATTACCAGTAGTCGTCGGTTCGCGCCTCCGTGCACACTCTACCCCCATGAGCGCCGAAAAGGTCGGCGAAGCCGTCGAAATCGTTTACCGCCTGACTGTGGAGATCGAAGGGAATGAGAAGCCCGCCTGCGTGGCGGAGTCGGTGGTGCGGGTCTATCCCTGATCGTGCGGGGTCCTCGGCTTGACGTTATTCTGGTTGAACGTGTATGCTGTGGCACGCCTGATGAGACGGAACTGGCACACATCTGGACGATCAAGAGCCTTTGCCGCAAAAAAGATTTGACAAACAATTATCCCATTCCTATAGTGACAACCATTCGAAAAAACGGCTTTTTTGCCGGCTTGTTCCGGCCTGGAATCCCGATCTGAGTTCATACCCGAAGGAGAGAAACAGGATGGCGAAGCAGTTCAAGATAGCAGTTCTTCCCGGCGACGGCATTGGTCCCGAGGTGATGGCGGAGGCCCTGAAAGTTCTCGATGCGGTGGAAAAGAAGTTTTCGGTAAAGTTCGAGCGAACCTTTGCCAACGTCGGCGGCGCCGGCATCGATAACGAGGGGAAGGCCCTGCCGCAGAGTACGGTCGATCTCTGCAAGACATCCGATGCCATCCTCTTCGGCTCGGTCGGCGGCCCCAAGTGGGAGAGTCTTCCTCCCGATGAACAGCCTGAGCGCGGGGCGCTGCTGCCGTTGCGCAAGATTTTCGGTCTTTACGCCAACCTGCGCCCGGCGATCATCTTCCCCTCGCTGACGGGAGCCTCTTCCCTGAAAGAGGAGGTCATCGCCGGCGGCTTCAACGTGCTGGTGGTGCGGGAGCTCACCGGCGGTATTTATTTTTCCCAGCCGAAAGGCATTGAAGGGGAGGGGCGGGCGCGGGTCGGGATTGACACCATGCGCTACAGTGTCCCCGAGATCGAGCGTATTACCCACGTCGCCTTTCAGGCGGCGCGCAAGCGCGGCAAGAAGGTCTGTTCCATCGACAAGGCCAACGTCCTTTCCACTTCGGTCCTGTGGCGCGAGGTCGTCACCGGCATCGCCAGGGAGTACCCGGACGTCGACCTCTCGCACATGTATGTCGACAATGCCGCCATGCAGCTGGTCAAGTGGCCCAAGCAGTTCGACGTGATCCTCTGTGAAAACATGTTTGGTGACATCCTCTCCGACGAGGCGGCGATGCTCACCGGTTCTTTGGGAATGCTCCCTTCGGCTTCCCTGGCCGAAGGCTCCTTCGGCATGTATGAGCCTTCCGGCGGCAGCGCTCCGGACATCGCCGGCCAGGGGGTCGCCAACCCCATTGCCCAGATACTCTCCGCCGGCATGATGCTGCGTTATTCCTTCGGCATGGTCGAGGCCGCCGAGGCCATCGACTCGGCCGTGGCGAAGGTCCTCGACCAGGGGATTCGCACCCGCGACATCTACCAGCAGAAACCGGTGGAGAAGCTGGTCAGCACCAAAGAGATGGGCGACGCGATTATCGCGGCGCTTTAAGGCAGACGCAAGGCGACACAAACCATAACAACCAGCAAAGGATCGCACGAATGAAAGTCGGACTCATCGGTTGGCGCGGCATGGTCGGTTCGGTGCTTCTGCAGCGCATGCAGGAGGAAAACGATTTCGCGGGCATCGAGCCGGTCTTTTTTTCCACCTCCCAGGCCGGGGCGCCTGCCCCGATGAACGCCGGGACCCTGAAGAATGCCTCGGATATCGCCGAGCTCAAAAAG
>DATBML010000357.1:0-10649 GCA_036554885.1 Desulfuromonadales bacterium | reverse complement strand
TCTCTATCATATTCCCGAATACCGCAGCAAAATCGTCGGTCTGGTCATCCCCGGAATCATCCCGGTCGGCCGGATTACGCAGCAGATTCTCGACCGCAGCAACATTCCTTACCTGCGCACCCAGAGTCACACGACCGCCGAACTCTATCAGACCATCGCCGAGGATGTCTCCAAACTCACTCCGGAAGATGCCGAAAAGCTCGCCCTGGTGCGCCAGTTGGCCGAGCGGCGTTTCGAATTCGACGCTCTGGATGCTCTCTTCGCCGATCGCCGGGTCCGGGGAAACGAGCATCACTGAAAAACCTGCCGGGTTGGATTCAAATTCGAGTGGGATGCTTCGCTGTTACCTGTCATCCCGGCCCTTTGTCCGGCTCCGAACATCCGGCTATCGTTAATCGGCATTTCCCATGCGGCCGGGCTGCAGAAGCTCGGTCAACTCTTCGGCGGGGACGGGAAGGCGGAACAGGAATCCCTGGACTTCGTCGCAGCCAAGGCTCTGCAGGAATAATTTCTGTTCCTCGTTCTCCACCCCCTCGGCAATGACCTGCAGGTGCAGGTTGTGGGCCAGATCGACGATGCCCCGTATCAGTCCGGCGTTCCCTGCAGAGGCGAAGTTGTGAACCAGGGAATGATGGATTTTGATCCGGTCGAGAGGAAAGGCGCGGATGCGCCCTATGGCCGAGAGGCCGGTGCCGAAATCGTCGAGGGCGCAACTCACTCCCATCTGCCGCAACGCCGCAAGGGCCGCCTGTGCCTGCGCCTGCTCCGCGAGCAGGCTCTCCTCCCGGAACTCCAGTTCCAGATTGGCGGGAGGCAGGCCGGTCTCCGCCAGGACGCGGCGCACCGACTCGACCAGGTCGCCATGGCGCAACTGGCGTTCGGAGATATTGATGGCGATGCGCAGTGCCGGCCGGCCCATTTGCTGCCAGGTCATCCCCTGGACGCAGGCGGTGCGCAGAACCCATTCGCCGATGGGGATGATGAGCCCCGACTCCTCGGCCAGCGGGAGGAACTCGGCGGGCGGCAACAGCCCCCGTTCGGGATGGCGCCAGCGCAGCAAAGCCTCCACGCCGATGAGGTCCCCCGTTCTCAGGCTGAGTTTTTCCTGGAAGTAAAGGACCAGTTCGCTTCGGCGCAGGCCGAGGTTCAGCTCATTGTTCAGGGCCAGCCGCTGCATCGCTTCGTCATTCATCTGGGGAGCGAAGAACTGGTAGAGGTTGCGCCCTTTCTCCTTGGCCCGGTACATGGCCATGTCGGCCCGGCTCAGGAGTTCCTCTTCATCTCCGGCATCGAGAGGGAAAAGGGCGACGCCGATGCTGGTCGTGATGAATATTTCCCGCTCTCCCAGCCGGAAAGGTTGAACGAATATTTCCAGGATCTTTTCGGCGATGGCGGCGGCAAGGTCGGCGTGCTCCAGTTTGTTGAGGATGACAACGAACTCGTCGCCCCCGAGGCGTGCGACGGTGTCGCTGCTGCGTACGGATTCCTGCAACCTTTTCGCCACCTCCTGCAACAGGGCATCTCCGCTGGCGTGCCCCAGAGTGTCGTTGATCGTCTTGAAATTGTCGAGGTCGAGGAAGGCGACGCCGACCAGCTTTTCCTCCCGGCGCGCCTGGGCCATGGCCAGCCGCAGGCGGTCGAGAAGGAGCCGTCGGTTGGGGAGTCCGGTCAGGCTGTCGTAGAAGGCCAGATTCTGGACCATCTCCTCGGCCAGCCGGCGTTCGGTGATGTCGTTGAGGGTGCTGAGGACCTGTAAAGGCTCCGTTGTCCCTGGGCGAATATGGGGGATGGTGTCGACGCTGACCCAGCGATAGGCCCCCTCCTTCGGGTTGAAGAGACCCATGACGACATCCCGCACCTCCTTGCCGGAGTCGAAGGCAACCCGGAAAGGATGCTCCTGCGGGGCGAGCGGAGTGCCATCGGCGCGGAGCAATTTTCCCTGGGGATCGATGGAGGTTCGGCCTAGAAGTTCCACGCCGGAAATGCCCAGGATCCTTTCTGCGGCCGGATTGACGGCGAGGATCTGACCATCTCCGTCGAGGTAAATGACACCCTGGGCTACATGCTCGAATAGCAGCCGATAGTGTTCCCTCGCTTGATCGAGCGCCTCCACAAGATGCTTTTGCACAGAGATATCCGAGACCAGGGCATCTTTTTCTTCAGCCTCGCGGTGCAGGATGGCCCGCAGGTGCCGGGAGATGAGAAGATAGAAGAGAAAGGCGGTGGACAGGAGGAAAGCCCAACCTTCGAGGGTGTGCAGCAGAGACAGCCGGGCTGGATCGATCTCCCGGTCAAAGATGAGTTTGCGGGCGGACGTGATCCATGTCGCTCCGACGAGCAGGTATACGGCGACGATTTGCAAGGCCAGGCGGCGGCCTGCGGGCTTTCGATGGATAGCAGAATCCCCCATATCTGGTCCCCCCCAGGCGGAATGAAAGTCAGCGACCACGAATAAAATACACCACTAATTAAACAAAGCAAATTTAATACCGCAGTTCCAAGAACAGAGCATGAAGCGGAGATGCTCTCGCAGGGCCGGCGAAAGTGACTTTCGGGGGACAGGTCCGGGATGAAAGAAAGGAAATAGTTCCGAAACAAAAGAAAAGGCCACCTCCGGGCGGAAGCAGCCTTTTTGAATTTGTTCGCCGAGGCCGACACTTACTGCAGCCGGGACTCGACCTTGTCGATGATCTGATCGCAGCAGCCGCAGATTTCCATCGATAGCTCGACCACGTTCGGACCCTTGCAAAGGATGTGCGGGGCACAGTGGTGGTGGGGACACTCGACGTCGCCGACCCGCTCGCCAAGTGCCTCGCGGATGGTCGCCAGCATCGAGCGCTGCAGGCCGGGGTGCATCCCTTCGAGACTGATCTTGCGACCGGCGAGTTCGAACTGGACATCAATCATGGCGACCTCCTTACGGGAAATTTACTAACCTGTCTATCACTTTTCCGGGTGTTGTCAAATGCCGACACCACGTGCTGGGGTGAGATTCCGGGCGAGACAGGCGCCCCCTGGATGTCATGCTCAGCAAATTAGGCAAAAATAAAAAACGCCTCCTCCATTCAGGAAGCGGCTTATCTGCTTGTGCCTTCCCGGAGCTCACTGGGGGCTCACTGGCGGATCAGCACGCCGATGCCGTAACGGGTGACCGAGCGGTTGTAGTCGATCAGGCTCTCCCCGTAGCCGCTCCAGAACTGGCCGTAGACGAAGAGGTTTCTGGTCCCGGTGGGCACGCTGTAGTCGAGCTGCACGGCCCCCTTGTCGGTGGCGAAGTTCCAGCGGGTCATGAGCGCTGCCCGGTGCTGCCACCGGTTGAGATAGGCGATACGCAGTTCGCCGTAGCCGTAAAAGTCGGAGATGTCGGGATTCTCGTCGCCGCTGGTGTCTTCGGGCGTTTCCTTTTTCTCTTCGGAGAGACGTCGCCAGAGCTTGAGTTCGGCGCGCAGCCGCCCGTATTCGACGAAGGGGGAGAGGTAAACCCGGTTCCAGCTGCGTGAAGTCGGCTCACGGTTGCCGTTCGATTCGTGTTCGATGCCCAGGTCGCCGCCCCAGCAGCCCCAGGACGGCGCCGGCCGCAGCAGGCGCCAGAAGAGTTCCGGGTTGTAGTTGGTTTCCCGGAAGGGGCGCGATTCTTCCTGATCGAGAATCCGCCAGAATGATTTTTGCGTGTAGGCGAAGAACAGACCGTCGTAGATTTGCTGCTTGAAGCTGAACTGGTATTTCAGCTCCGCATCCCTGGATGAGACGGCGGTGTTCCCCCAGGTGAGGGGGAGAAGGTAGTTTTCCTTGTGCAGGCTGAACCCCTGGCTGAGCCGCCGGAAGAAGCCGCCGTCGACGGTAGCGTCGGCGGGCGGCGCGACCGGTGGCTCGCTGGCGGCGGAAACGGCGGACTGAGAGGCCGTCTCTGCCTCCGCCGGAGCGGTGACCACCTCTTGGGCGACAGCAGGCGGCGAAGCCATTTCGGGAAAAGGTTCGGCCCCGCCGGCGAGGGGAAGCAGCAGCAGGGAAGCGGCGGCGAGCAGGCTGCGGAATCCCGTGCCGACTCTGGCGGGATGGTACATTACACCTCCGAAGAACAGAGAAATCAGAAGACAGAAGACAGAAGACAGAAGACAGAAGACAGAAGACAGATTGGGCAGTTCATCAAGTTTTTATCCGTCGTCTGTCATCCGTCATCCGTCGTCGGTCTTTCGTGCTACGTCACACAGAGGTAGTCGACTCCCTCCGTCAGCCCGGCCTTTGCCGCGAAGGCTCGCACCTGCTGCCGCGCCCCTCTGGCGCCGACGGTGATCAGCAGTGGGCCGTCGCCCGGGCGCAGCGCCTCGATGCCGACCACCGGCGCGCCGTGGATGGTCTGGCCGATCTTGCGCCGGTCGACCTCGAGCCAGCGCCCGACCCGGACTCCTTCGGCCGCCAGCGCCTGCCGCCACGCCTTCCCCTCCATGCCCGCCCCCCAGAGGGTCACCTCGGCCGTATCCCGGAGGAATCCCTGACGCAGGTGGTGCGCCTTGCAGGCGCGAAAGGCGACCAGCGAACAGGCGGCGGCGGTGCGGGTGAACCGCTCGGGGCGGTCGCGCCAGAAAAGCAGGATTTCGGGCAGGCGGGCGAAGCGCACGCCGTCGCGCGCCAGGCGCAGCCAGAGGTCGTAATCCTCGGGCCAACCCATCTGCCGGTAGCCGCCGGCCCGTTCCACGACGTCGCGGCGGAAGAGAACGCTCGGGTGAGCGAAGGGAGACTCGACGAAGAGGTTGCACAGAATGGCCGCGTGATCGACCAGCCCGTTCTGCCAGGCTTCGTAGGCGAGCATCCCTCCCTGCAGCTGGGGGCGGGGAAAGTGGCGTACGGCGGTGGCGACCAGACCGATGCCCGGGTGCGCGGCAAGATGGGCAACCTGCCGTTCCAGGCGCCTGGGGTGACTGACGTCGTCGCCGTCCATGCGCGCCACCAGCGGGGCGCGACAGGCGGCAAGACCGGCGTTGAGGGCCGGCACCAGCCCCTCGGCCGGCCGGGGGATGTTGCGTACCCGCGGATCGCGACGGGCGGCTTCGGCCAGCAGCGCCGGCGTAGCGTCGGTGGAGCCGTCGTCGACGGCGACCAGTTCCCAGTCGATGTAGGTCTGGCGGAACAGGGAGTCGAGCGCTACCGGGAGACAGCGTTCCTCGTTGCGCACCGGCATCAGGATGGAAACGGCAGGCTTCGTCACAGGCCGAAACTGCGCAACACGAGCAGGGCAACGGTGTAGGTGACGACGGAGAAGGCGGTCGACATCATGACGATGGAGCCTGCCAGTTCGGCATCTCCCTTGAGCTGGTGCGCCATGATGTAGGTGGCGGTGGCAGCCGGGGTGCCGGCGAAGAGGACGCCGATGGCGAGATCCTGCCCGCCCACCCCGAGCAGCATCAGCAGGCCGGCGGCGATCAGCGGCAGCCAGATGAGCTTGAAGCCGGTGGCGAAGGCCGCCCGCACCAGGTCGCCCTTGAGTTTCTCCAGCGAGAACGAGCCGCCGATGGCGATCAGCGCCAGCGGCAGGGTCATGCCGGTGGCGATGTGCAGGCTGCGGTCGAGAATCACCGGTACCGGCAGTTGCAGGTAGCTCCAGGCGATGCCGGCGAAGGAGGCGATGATCAGCGGGTTGCCGACCAGCTGCTTCACCCAGAAAACCGCCCCCTGGCCGCCGTCGTTGCGGCGGTGCGGCAGCAGCAGGGCGAGGAGGGCAAAGAGGTTGAGTACCGGCACCAGGAAGCCCATGAGGATGCCGGCGCGGGTGAAGCCGGCCTCGCCGTAGGCGTTGAAGACGATGGCCAGCCCCATATAGGCGAGATTGCCGCGGAACGACCCCTGGCTGAAGGCGCCGCGGGCGGCCGGCGGGTAGCCGCGCAGGGCCGCGTAGCCGTAGGAAAGGAGAAAGCCGGCGGCGATGGCCAGGGCGGATCCGATGACCAGGGCGGCGTTGAAGTTGGCGAAGAAATCCGCGGTGCCGATCTTGTAGAAGAGCAGCAGCGGCAGGCAGATGTAATAGACCAGACGGTTGGTCTGGAAGAGAAAGGTGGCGTCGATCAGCTCGAGGCGCTTGAGCAGGTAGCCCAGGACGATGACGAGGAAGACCGGCAGGACAATAGTGAGAATGTCGACGAACAGTGGCATGCCTCTCCTCGCATGGAAGTCAGAAAGAATAAACCAGCGCCTTTGTGGCTGTCCAATAGAAATTTTTTTGTTGGGTGCTTTCCTTTTTTTCTCCGGGTGCTATAAGTGAAAGGGCAGAGGCGAATGATTTTCGCTTTTGCCTCCTAATATCCCCTCTTTCGGCAAAGAGGGGTTTTTTTTGCCGAAGCTTCCCGGCAGTTGCCGGAAAAAGGCTTGAACTGCGGCATCCGTCTGGTTTACAACTCCGCTATGCGCCATAACGCCGCCACAATCCGGTTTGCCGTTCTCGTCCTGCTGATCCTGGGGATCACCGCACTCCACTACCTGACAGGAATTCAGAAGGCCCAGTTCCACGACATCTATCGGCGTCTCTACTACATCCCCATTGTTCTCGGCGGTCTCTGGTTCACCCTGCGCGGCGGACTGGGGACGGCCATCGCCGTTTCGATCCTCTTTGCCCCGCATGTCGTTTTCCAGTGGGGGCATCACCCGACCGCCGATCCCGAGCAATATCTGGAAATCCTGCTCTACAACGTCATCGGTTTTCTGACCGGCTTCCTCGCCGAGCGCGAACGGATTCAGAAGACCCGTCACCAGAAGGCCGCCTTGCGGCTCGAGGAAAGCTACGCCAAGCTGCGCGACCAGGCCGACCTGATCCTGGAGATCGAGGAACAGCTGCGCCGTGCCGACCGTCTCTCGGCCCTCGGCGAACTTTCTGCCGGGATGGCGCATGAGATCCGCAACCCCCTCGGATCCATCCGCGGCACAGCGGAAATTCTCCAGGACGGCATCGACCCGGCCGACAAGCGCTACGAGTTCACCCGCATTCTGATCAAGGAAGTCGACCGGCTCAACCGGGTGGTGGAGGATTTCCTGCGCTTCGCCCGGCCGGCGCCGGTGGAGCGGGGCCGTTTCGACGTCAACGAGACGCTTCGCGAGGTACTGATCCTGACCCGGCAGCCGGCCCTGAAAAACGGCGTGCAAACCGAACTGGCAGCTGGACCGGTGCCTCTGCTGCCCGGTGACCGCGAGCAGCTCAAGCAGGCGTTTCTCAACCTGGTGCTCAACGCCCTGCAGGCGATGCCCGATGGCGGCACCCTGACCATCGGCACGGAAACGGCCGACGGTCAGCTGCGCATCCGCTTCGCCGACACCGGCCAGGGGATCCCGCAGGAAAATCTGGAGCGGATCTTCAACCCCTTCTTCACCACCCGGCAGGAGGGGACCGGCCTCGGGCTGGCCATCACCCACCGCATCGTCCAGGGGCACGGCGGGAGGATCGAAGTGCAGAGCCGGCTCGGCGAGGGGACCACGTTTATGGTGGTGCTGCCGCTGGCGGAAGACCCCGAGTTCTGAGGACAGAGGACAGAGGACAGAGGACAGAGGACAGAGGACAGAGGACAGGCGTTCTGCTGTCATCCGTCGTCCGTGATCAAGATTTTGCCGTCATCCGTCATCCGTCGTCTGTCATCAGGACTTTATCAGCCTTGAAGGAGTCGAAATGAAGCCCCAGACCGTCCTGATCATCGACGATGACGATTCGTTGCGCCGGGTCATCGAGTTCACCCTGCACGAGGCGGGCTACCGGGTGTTGACCGCCGTCGACGGCGCAGAGGGGCTGCGGCTCTTCGCTTTGGAGAAGCCGCCCGTGGTGATCACCGACATCCAGATGCCGACCCTTTCCGGCTACGAGGTGCTTAAAAAGATCAAGGCTGACAGCCCCGGGACGCTGGTGATCGTCATCACCGCGTTTGGCAGCGTGGAGCGAGCCGTCGAGGCGATGAAGCTCGGCGCCTACGATTATCTCACCAAGCCCTTCAGCCGCGACGAACTGCGCCTGGTGGTTGCCAAGGCCCTCTCCTACAGCGGCCTGCAGGAGGAAAACGTCCGGCTCAGGGAAGAGCTGTCGACGAGAGTCGATTTTGCCCATCTGGTCGGCATCTCCGATGAGATGCAGCAGGTCTTCGACATGGTGCGGCGAGTGGCCGCCACCGAGGCGACGGTTCTTGTTACCGGCGAGTCGGGGACCGGCAAGGAGCTGATTGCCCGGGCCATTCACAACGGCAGCGAGCGGCACGAGGGTGCGTTCGTCGCGGTCAACTGCGCGGCCATCCCTGCCGAACTGCTCGAGAGCGAACTCTTCGGCCACGTCAAGGGGGCCTTTACCGGCGCGGTCAAGGACCGCAAAGGGAAGTTCGAGCTGGCCGATGGCGGCTCCCTTTTTCTCGACGAGGTGGGGGAGCTGCCGGTGGAACTGCAGCCGAAGCTGCTGCGCGCCCTGCAGGAGCGGGAGATCGAGCCGGTCGGCGGAACGCCGCGGAGGATCGACGTGCGCGTGGTGGCAGCCACCAATCGGGATCTGGAGGCGGCTATGGGGGAGGGGACCTTCCGTGAAGACCTCTATTACCGGCTGGCGGTGATTCCCGTCCAGCTGCCGGCGCTGCGCCAGCGCCGTTCGGACATCCCCCTGCTGGTTCGGCATTTCCTGCAGAAGCACGGCGGCGGCGCAGCCGTTACCATTGATGCGGCAGCGCTGGCGGCGCTGACTGCCTACGACTGGCCCGGCAATGTGCGGGAGCTGGAAAACGCCGTCGAACGGATGCTCATCCTGCGTCGGGGCGACCTCATCGGTGAGGGGGACCTGCCGCCCAAGGTTCGCGGCGAGGGAAAACCGGCGGCCGGCGGTGTGCTCAATCTTCCCGCGGAGGGCTACCCGCTGGAGGAACTGGAGAAGGAGGCGGTGCTCGAGGCGCTGCGCCGCACCGGCTGGAACCAGACGAAGGCCGCAGCCTTCCTGCGCATTCCCCGGCACATCCTCCTCTACCGGATGGAGAAGTTTGGGATCAAGAAATGAGGCAAAGTAGGAAGTATGAAGGATGAAGGATGATGAATATTCGGAGTTTCATCCCTCATCCCTTATCCTTCATCCTTCATCCTTCGAGGTAACATTTATGTCTATTCTACTGGTCGACGGTGACACGCCGCGTGACGCTGAGACGAAGCAGTTCGAACTGCGCGGTTGGGTCGACACCGCCCCTTTCGAGGACCTGCTGGCGATCGACATCGAGGAGGCGCAGGGGGGCCGGGCGATTCTTTCCCTGCCGTTCAGGGTCAAGTACGCCCAGGGTGGCGGCTTTCTCCATGGCGGGGTGCTGACCACCCTGGCCGACACGGCGGTGGCGATGGCGATCAAGACCCGGCTGCCGGAAGGGACCGTTTTCGCCACCACCGATTTGACCACGCGCTTTCTGGCCCCGGTGAAGGCGGGCCGGGTAACGGCGGTAGCGACGATCCGTGGCCCCGAAGGGCGCTCCTTTTATGGCGAGGCGACGGTGACCGACGAGTCGGGGCGTGAGGTGGCCCGCTTCAGCTCGGTTTTCCGGGTGGCCCGCGGCCAGGGATTCGACGAATGAGACGGAAGGATTTCGAGCGGCTGGTCGAACGGGCCATTGCCCGCATCCCGAAAGAGTTCCTCGCCCAGATCGAAAATCTGAGTTTCCAGGTGGAAGACTGGGCCGACGACGACACTCTGGATGAGGTTGGTTTTGACGACCCCCGCGACTTGCTCGGCTTCTATCGCGGCTGGCCGCTGAGCGAGCGGACCCATGAGTACGGCAGCTGCCTTCCGGACGTCATCACCATCTACCAGGCGGCGGTGGAGGAGTATGCCGCCGAGACGGGAGAGCCGCTGCTCAAGGTCATCCGCGAGACGATCATCCATGAACTGGCCCACTACTTCGGCTTTTCCGAGGAGCAGATGGACCGGATCGAAGATCTCTGGGCGGGTGAGGAGGCTGCTTGCGGAAAACCGAAGGAGGAAACTTGAACTTGACATTTACCCTCCCCGAGATGGAAAATCGTTAACGCCGCGTGGTTTTGATGCTGTTCCTGTTTTGTGAAGGGGTTTCTGATGCGCCGGTTTACCGTCTTTGCCGCTATTCTGATCTGCCTGGTTGCCGCCTACTTTTACTTCGCCAGGGACGAGCGCCCGCATGGACCGCCGGCCGACCTGCTCCAGGCTGGATCGATGGCGCCCGACTTTACCCTGAAGGACCTGAACGGAAATCCCGTCACCCTGTCTCAACTCCGCGGGAAAGTGGTTTTTCTGAATTTCTGGGCTACGTGGTGCCCCCCATGCCTTGCCGAAATGCCGGCCATGGAACGGCTCAACGAGGTTTACGGCAGCCAGAATTTCGTCATGCTGGCCGTCAATATCGAAGAAGACGTCGAGGCTGTTAAAGATTTTCTCAAGGAAAATCCCCATTCTTTTTCCGTGCTGCTCGACCTCGAGGCCAACGCGCAGAATCTCTACGGCGTCTACCGGTTTCCGGAAACCTTTCTCATTGACAAAAACGGGAAGATCGTCGAGCGCTATCTCGGCGCCCGGGACTGGTCCGGTGTCGATTTCCTCAAGCTAATCAACGCACTGATGAAGGAGTAGCGACTTGACCCCGGGACCCGACGTCACTTTCTGGATCGCCTTTACCGCCGGCATTCTCTCC
>DATBML010000342.1:0-3157 GCA_036554885.1 Desulfuromonadales bacterium | reverse complement strand
CTCGCCGAAAGCGCGGATATGTTTGCCGAGGTCCTGCCACGAGATGTCACGCCAGACGCCCTCAACCTTTCGTCGCAGGGCGGTGCGGCCGGCCAGCCGTTCGGCCTGACTGATAACCATGCGGGGAAGTGTGTCGTCCATGTCGGCTCCATCGGAAAAGGGGCTCTGGTCCATGCGAACGTCTTGTTTTTAATTATAGACTAGGATAGCCTTGGCCGGAAACGCTCAGAAGAGAGAGGTGCGATGAGACCGCAAAAGCTGCCCGGCAGGCGCAGCCTGATTCTCGGCGTCACCGGTGGTATCGCCTCCGGGAAAAGCCTGGTGACCGAGATCTTCCGATCGCTAGGGGCGCTGGTGGTCAGCGCCGACGAACTTGCCCGCGAAGCGGTACGCCCCGGCTCGGATACGCTGCAACGGCTGGTCGGAAAGTTCGGCCGGGAGATACTTCAGACCGATGGTGCGCTCGACCGCAAGGCGCTGGCAGAGCGGATATTCACCGATGCCGGAGCCCGCGAAGCGTTGAATCGGATCACTCATCCGGCCATTGCCGCCCTCGCCGAAAAGCGCCTGCAGGAGCTGTCGCAGCAGACTGAACGGCTGATCGTCTACGAGGCGCCGCTGCTGTTCGAAGCTGGGGCCGAAAAGCGGGTTGATGCGGTGCTGGTGGTCCGCATCGACGAGCGGCTGCAAGTCGAGCGCCTGATGCGGCGCGATGGCTTGAGCGAGGCACAGGCCCGCGCCCGGATTGTCGCCCAGATGCCGCAGGCGGAGAAGGTGGCCCGGGCCGATTACGTAATCGACAACTCCGGTCCGCCGGAAGCAACCTCGGAACAGGTCAGAGAGCTTTTCCGGCAACTCGGCGCGCTGTCCCCTCTGGTTGCTCCAGGCTCTGCAGAAAGTCGAGAGTAAGCCGGAAGGTTTCCCGCCAGCGGGGATTTTCCGGGGTGGTAAGGATGTGAGGGACGTCCGGACCGAAACAATGATATTCCTTGTGCCGGCTGGCGAGCTGTCGAAAGAGTTCGCGGGCGCTCTCCGGCTCGACCGTCTGGTCCCCTGTGCTGCTGACCACCAGTGCCGGGGTTGTCACCGAGCCGAGTACCTTGCGAATCCGGCGGGTCAGCCGACAGAGTTGGTAGACGCCGTTCACCGGCCGTCGGTCGTAGTAGTAGGCTGCCAGATTCTCCGTCACCTCGCGGTGCTGAAATCGTTTGAAGAAGCGCAGCAGGCCGGTGGCTGGCGACAGGGGATGGCGCAATTTCAGAAAGGGAGAGAGCAGGACCAGCCCCTGTAGCGGCCGACTCGCCGCCAGAAGCAGGACCAGCAGGGCTCCGGTGCTCATGCCGATGCCGTAGCAGCGCAGCCCCTGCTCGGCAAGCTGCCGGTAGCCCCGCTCAACGGCTGTTTGCCATTCCTCGTAACTCCGGTGGACCAGGTCCTCGGCAGTGGTGCCGTGTCCAGGCAACCGGACACCGAGGGCGAGGTACCCTTCCGCGGCCAGGGCCTCACCGAAAAGTCGCATCTCCCATGGGGATGCCGTAAAGCCATGGACCAGAAGTACGCCTGCCTTCGCCGGCCTGGCCGGATGCAGCAGAAAGGGGAGATTCTCTTCCCTGACAACGCCGTCCCGACGCCCCCGATTCACCTCTTCTTCAATCGTCATGAAATTCTGGTTCCCTGAATAAAAAAATCCCCCTGGTTTCAGGGGGATTTTGATCGGTTCTCCCGGGGCCGGCAGACCCGCTCTCACTTGTGAAAGCCGAGGCGGGTTGAAAGCTCGTCAGCGGCCTGTTTGACCATTGGAATAAGTTCTTTCTCCATGCGCTCATCCGTGAAGCGCATGGACGGGCCGGAGACGCTCAGGGCACCAACGATGCGGCGGGTATAGTCGCGAATCGGTGCGGCAACGCAACGGACGCCGGGATCCATTTCCTCGTTGTCGATGGCGAATCCCTGCTCGGCAATCGGCTTCAGGTCTTTTTTCAGTTTTTCCCGGTCGGTGTAGGTGGTGGGTGTATAGGCTTTCAACTCTCTGGCGGGCAGAATGCTGTCGATTTCCTCCTCGGACATGTGCGCCAGATGAACCTTGCCGGAGGCGGTACAGTGGACGGGCAGCCGGGAGCCGACACGGGAGACGACCCGGACCGTCAGGTCGGTTTCGACCACGTCCAGGTAGACGACGAAGCCTTCCTTGAAGATGGCGACGTAGGAGGTTTCGTTGCACTCCTGCACCAGTTTTTCCAGAATTGGCTTGGCCTGGCGAAGCAGCCCCATCTGTTTGATGAAAGTCTGTCCCAGTTCGAGGGCCTTGAGGCCAAGCCGGTAATTCTCGGTGGCCCGGTTCTGTTCGATATAGCCGCGCGACTCGAGGGTCGCCAGCAGTCGGAAGACGTTATTCTTGTGCAGCTTGAGGCGTTTGCTGAGTTCAGTAACCCCCAGCTCGTCCACTTCGCCGTGAAATTGTTCGAGGAGGTCGAGAGCATGGGAAACCGCCTGAATGATATATTCGGATTTGTCTTTTTTGGCCATGATCAGTTCTTCCCTCTTGTGATTGAAATCAGCGTGTGCAACGTCTCCATCTTATGAATTCTGCACCGCATGTCAAGCAGAATGGAAATTTCTGCGAAATCTGTTTGCCTTGCCTTGTCGGCCGTGAGGGTGGGTGTCGCAAGATTTGGAAAACTATAAAATCATGTTCTATAAAAGTCAACATTAATAAATACTTCGTATGGCCTTTTGGCGACCGGCGGCGTTGACAGGCTCTCCGCTTTCCGCTAGATTTGACAGGCTTTTACCTTCGCGGGAGAGTGTGATGCTGAACCTGAGCAAAAAGATCCTGGTGGCTATCGATGGTTCCCCCCAGTCCGACAAGGCGGCGGAGGAAGCGGTGCGTCTCGCCACAGTTTCTGGAACCCGCTTCAAGAGCAAAGTTTATGCCATCTTGGTGTTGCCCAGCATGCGGGCACCCTCTTTCACCGATTTTTTCCCCTCCCCCCCGGCGACCGAGCGGCCCGACTGGGAAGAGAAGCGCAAGCGGATCTTTTACGTGATCGAAAAAGCCGCCGCCGAGGCCGATGTCCTCCTGGAAAGCGTGGTGGTCTATGGTGATGCCGCTGAAGAGATCATGGCCTATGCCGAGGAGGAAGAAATCGACGTCATC
>DATBML010000446.1:0-4791 GCA_036554885.1 Desulfuromonadales bacterium | reverse complement strand
CGGGATTTTAGCATGGGTTGGTTTCAGGGGAAAGGGCGGCTCATCGGCCGCCCTCCGCAATTCTTGAACGAGTGTGGTGCCCCCGGAATTCGCTGTGCGCTCAGCGCTTGGCGATGATCCAGACAGCGTGGACGATCCCGGGGATGTAGCCTAACAAGGTCAGCAGGATATTCAGCCAGAATGCTCCGCCTAATCCCACCTGGAGAAAGACGCCAAGCGGGGGCAAGAGAATCGCGATGATGATGCGCACAAAATCCATCTCAGCCTCCTGATAGGTTTTTATTGCAGTATATGTCACGGGACCGTTTTCTCAAGGCGGTGCGGCTTGGCATGGCCGCGGATTCCGGGTATGCTGCGGCAGCCCCTGACCCGAATCCGGAGACCGCCATGGACCACGCCTCCCGCAACCGCCTGACCGACCGGCAGTTCGACCGATTCCCGGGCGAGACCCTGTTCGCGCGCATCGCCCGCGCCGTCTGCCACGCCGGCTGTCTGCCGCGCAAGGAGCTGTACGAGGCCTGGGAGGTGGCGCGGCGGGTGCGCCGCCGGTTTCGCGGCGGTCGGGTCGTCGACCTGGCCTGCGGCCACGGTCTGCTCTCCAGTATCCTGCTGCTGCTCGACGACAGCTCGCCGCGGGCGCTCGGCATCGACCGGGCGCTGCCGGAGAGTGCGGCCAGGCTGCAGGCGGTGCTGGAGGATGCCTGGCCGCGGCTGCGGGGGCGGGTGGAGCTGCGGTGCGGGGAGATCGAGGCCGTGGAACTGACTGCGGATGACCTGGTGGTCTCGGTGCATGCCTGTGGCGGCTTGACCGACCGGGTCGTCGACCTGGCGCTGGCGGCGCGGGCGCGGCTTGCGGTGCTGCCGTGCTGCCACGATCTGGCGAGCGGCGACTGCGGGGACTTGCGGGGGTGGCTGGACGGCCCGCTGGCCATGGATGTGACCCGGGCCACGCGGCTGCGGGCGGCCGGCTACCGGCTGGTAACCCAGACGATCCCGGCCGAAATCACGCCGAAGAATCGGTTGTTGCTGGCGGAGCCGGGGTGAGAGGGGCTGTTGCTGCGACTCTAGAGAAAGTGGCAAGGCAAGACCCCTTGCCTTTCTCTTACTTATGATGGCTGTCCCCGGAATTCCCGCCTCACGGAATTCCCGCGTCATGCCAGTTGCGCACGTGGGCGGCGTGGGTGGGGAGATAGGCGCCGGGGCGAAAATAATGGTCATAGAACTCCAGGTCGAGGTGATGGGCCTGCAGGTAGTTCATGATGAAGACGGTCGGCACGGTGCCGGGGAACCGGCCGAAGCGGTCGTAGGTGTACTGGGCCATCAGGGCGACGCACTCCCTGAACTCTTCGCTGTGGACGGTGGCGCTGCCGCGGACCCGGGCGCTGTCTTTCCAGGGGCCGGGGGTGCCGGCGTGATACGGACCTCCCTCGCCGAATTTTCGCCGGCAGAGTGCCTCCACGGCGGCCCGCAGGTCGGGGAAATGGGGCGGGCAAAAGGCCTCGAAAACGCCGGGGAGGCCGGTGGGGTTGGGGAGCGCCCAGCGCTCGTCGGTATCGTAGCGGAAGCCGAGGCCGGGAACCTCCGGGTCGCCGCTGGCGCCGAGCACCGTGAAGCGGTCGAGGCCGTCGAACATCCAGCCGCCGAGGCCCATCCCCTGCAGCAGGAGCATGCCGCTGAAGCAGGCCGTCGCCAGTTCGGCCGTGCATTCGGTCAGCGAGTACTGCTCGACGAAGGTGAGGGGGATCGGGTTATCGACGTCCACCAGCGACCGGAAGCGCTCCATCCCCGGGATCCGCTCGCCGTGCACATCATCGAAGATGCAGTAGCCGTTCTGGACGAAAAAGCAGAAGTTGAGCAGGTTGTGCTGGGCGATGTCGCCGACTGGAATCACCAGAAGGCTCCCCGGCCGGTTGGCGCACCAGGTGTTGTGCCCCTCCATATAAGGCTCGGCCGCCGGGATGTGCAGTCGCCGGTCGGAAAGGCGGCGGATCCTTTCCCGGTGCGTCGCCAGCCATCCCTCCAGGTCCGGAGCCTCCCCGCCGGCCTCTGCCAGGGCCGGGGCGTCCCGGGTGGGGAAGAAGTAGGTGCCGCTGTCGTCGGTGAAAAAAATCTCGCTGGTGTGGAAGCCGGCCGCCGAGGGGAAGGTGCGACCTCCGGCCGCCCCGCAGTAATTGGACAAGTGCGGGGCATAGCGGGCGTGGCGGGTGATCATGTTGTGCCAGCCGGTATTTCCTGCCGCCGCCGACAGCACCAGCATCCGCTCCAGTTCCGAGAGGGGCAGAGGGGGGTGCGCCGATTTGAATTTCAGCGGCCCGTCGGGAATCTCGGCGCCGAGGGAAAAACGGCGGGAGCGGCGGCCGAAAAGAGCCGAAAGCAGCGTGAATTGCGAAAGATCCTTGAACCCCTGCGGATTTTCTCCCGGCATCGTCACCTCCCCTGGCATGCACTCCGGCATACACCACCTCATAGCACAAATCGGGGGTTGGGCAAGCCGGTAAAGGGAGAAATACGGGTGTTCCGTTGCGGCGGGTTTCAGGGAGCACTTCCTGGCGTGCAACTGCGAAAAAATGGGATGTCCCTGTTTTTCGGTTTCGGACCCTGTCTTAGTTCTCCGCTGTTGCACTCCCGACCTGAGCGGCTAAACTGGACGGTAATCTTCGCCGGCTGTTTCAGCCAACGGAAACCACCCCAAAGGAGGTAAGACATGGGAACCCACTACATCACCGAAGACTGCATCGCCTGCGGCGCCTGCGAGCCGGTTTGCCCCGTAAGCGCCATCAGCTCGGGCGACCCCACGTATGTCATCGACAAGGAGGTCTGCACCGAGTGCGGCGCCTGCAATGACGTCTGTCCCGTTGAAGCCATCAAGTGGGAGGAGTAGGCATCGACAGGGGCCGAGCAAGTCGGATGCGGCACCCAAAAAGCCGGATGCGCTCGCAAGGGCGGTCCGGCTTGTTTATTTGCAAGAAAATAAATCTGTCCCCTTTGTGTTTTTCTCCGGGTGACCTGACCCCTTGCCTTTTCTATAGCTTCATGACCCGCTCGATAAAAACCCGCCTCGGCCTCTCCCCCCCGACAAACTCGCTGTACTGCGTCAGCGCCTCGGTTACCCGCTCGCCATCGACCACGCCGTCGACCAGAAAGTCGTCACGGTGGCTCTGCCGCAACCGGGCCAGGTCTGCCTTGAGTTCCGGCGCTGCGGCCAGCGCCCTCAGTTCGGCTTTTTCTTCTTCAGTGAGGCGCATATTTGCTCTTCATCTCCGCAAAAAGGTCGCGCATCTCAAAGAGGTCGAAGTATTCCTCGACCAGTTGCCAGTCGATGGTGGTGCCGTGCAGGCGCAGCAGTTCTTCGATGTCGTAGCGATCGAGCGCGGTGCGCTGCGGATCGTTGGCTATTGCCTGAATCTTCAGGCCGATGAGATCGTCCGGTCGCAACACCCGCACCACGATGTCACCCGAAAAAATCTCCCGTTCGACCGCCCGACCGAGCATCGCCAGGGAGTGGTGCCGGAAGGCGTGGAGAAAGTCGATCCCGCCGGCGGGGGAGTGGTACTGACTGACGTTTTCGGAGCGATAGATCAGGGCGAAGCCGCATTGGGTCATGATCCGGTCAAGGCGGGGCAGATCGTCGCGCGATGCCAGAAAGTCGATAGCGACCGTGCCGCGCGCCACTCCCCACAGGCCGACGGCGTAGCCACCGATCAGGGCATAGCCGATTCCTTCATCGACAAAGGAACGTACCAGTTGCTGAAGGGTAACTCGAAAGTTCATGGCTGCTTTGTCGCTGCGTTCGCAAGGCTTCCAGTTCGCGAGTCATCATACAACTTTTCCCCTCCAAAGCAAACGGGCGGCCTCATCGGCCGCCCATTTAAGTTGTCAAACTAAGTATGGTGTCCCCTGGAATTCCCAAGAACGTCCCTAACGGTGCCCACAGACAACTTGCAAGCTTACAAGCCTGCCCCCAAGGGTACACGATCTGCTATTTATACGCCCCGCATCCTATGATCACATCATCAATTCTCTTCAGGTACGCCGTTTTCGCTTCAACCTGCTTCGTTTTATAGTTCATCCATCGATAATCGACCCATCCCCCTTCGGGACCGATCTTGATGAACTCCCGAGCAAAATATTTGCCGTCAGGATCCTGAACGCCGGTGAAGTCGCGGCCGACGAGTTTCGGATCGCCTCCATGCGCTATGATGGTCCCGTCTGGATTGAAGACAAAGACATAAAGATCCCCTTTAACGAAACTTCCTCTCGGCTTGCTGAATTCTTCCAAGGCTTTGTCCTTGCCGTTTGTTTGATAAAAGGCGATTGCCTCGGCGACCAGCGCCTTTGCCTCTTCGGGGGTGCCTGCACTCCAGGACGGAGGAGTCATGGCCAGAAGGAAGATAACACATGCTGAAATTCCGCCGACTTTTTTCATCAGAATTTCCTCCCATCTTTTGCTGATCGTTCTGGTACACTGTTTCCTTTCTCGACCCGATTTGGAAAGGGTGGGTATGGATGAAGCATATCAGGGAAGGACCGGAAAGCCAGACGGGGCGCTGCGGCTGGGGAGACCTTGAGGGCTGAGGGCAGAGGGGACCTCGCAAGTAGCAGCATTTGGGAGGAAAAAGCCGGCTACACACATCTCAGGGGGCAGATTGGTTTTCCGCGTTGATCACCTTGCTGAAATATGGGGAGTGTCCCTAGTTTTTCATGGGGAAAAGCGATGGGGGTGAATTTAAAGCACTTCGCGGAGGCAAGGCAGAACAAGGCGAAGCCGGTTTTATTCGACAACGCCTTGTC
>DATBML010000426.1:0-8706 GCA_036554885.1 Desulfuromonadales bacterium | reverse complement strand
CTTCACCAGTGTCGGCTTGAGCAGCCGCACCACCTCCCGTGGATCGAGGCCGACGAGAAAGCCCCGCTTGCCGCCGTTGAGGTAGATTTTCGGCAGATCGAGGATCGTCTCCTCCAGGTAGACCGGCATCGTTTTGCGGGTGCCGAAGGGGGAGGTGCCGCCGACCTGGTAGCCGGAGTGCTTGTCGGCCACGGCCGGGGCGCAGGGGGTGACGCTCCGGGCGCCGATGATCCTCGCCAACTCCCTGGTTGAGACCTGCAGGTCGCCATGCATCAGGACGACGAGGGGATTTTTGCGGTCGTCCTCCATGATCAGGGTCTTGATCACCGCATGTTCATCGACCCCAAGCTCGCGGGCGGAGACGGCCGTTCCCCCCTTCTCTTCGTAGTCGTAGGGGTGGGCCGTGAAGCTGACCTGCTCCTGGCGCAGCAGTCGAATGGCCGGGGTGACGGGGGTTTTATCCTTGGCCATGACGAAACCTCACCGGGAGCCGGCGCTGAGCCATGACAGGACCAGCATGGCCAGGCTGTAGAAAATGGCCGCCGTGCTGAAGACGGCCAGCCCGATGAAGATTTGGTCGAGCAGCGACCGGCGGCGCCAGCTGACGGGGATGAGCAGGCCGAGGAAGGCGCCGCCGAGGGCGCCGCCCAGGTGGCCGGCGTTGTCGGCGCCGACCAGCAGGCCGAAGACGAAGGCGAAGATCGCCCACTGGAACATGAAGTTGCGAATATGCAGACCCTGGGGGCCGAGCCGGTGGTAGTACACCACGGAAAAACCGATCAGCCCGAAGAGGGAACCGGAAGCGCCGACCACCGGCGCCATGGGATGCCAGAAATAGCCGAGAGCGGTGGCGGTGAGGGCGGTGAAAGTGTAGAGAAAGATGAAACGGGCCTTGCCGATTTCCCCTTCGAGCAGCGGCCCCACCTGGTAGAGGACAACCATGTTGAAGCCGAGGTGGATGATGCCGCCGTGGGCGAACGCATAGGTGAGGCAGCGCCACCATTCACCCTCGACCAGGACCAGCGGCCAGTACTGGGCGCCGGCGTGGAGAAGCAGATAGGTGTCCGGATTCAGGATCGCCGAAGGCCCCTGGCCGGCCAGGATCCCCTGCGCAACCATCAGGGTGAACAGGACCAGGTTGGTGAAGATGAGGATGCCCGTCACCGAGACCCCTGCCTGCTGCAGGTTGCCGCGAAAAAGTCCGCGCAGGTTGCGCTGCCAGCGGCGCAGCCGCCACTGCCATTGGACGCTGTTGAAACTGAGTAGTGTCAGATGTCTTGATGCCGGCAAGGTAAACTCCTTGAAGGGTTGGGGGTGCCCGCAACTATCGCAGAAAATTTCCGCTCGGGCAAGCCTCAAGGCAGCCGGTTCGCAGGCGCAGCCCGTGAGAATGCCGCCATCGCCGGTCAGGGTAGGAACTCTTCAAGCTCCGGCTTGAACACTTCCCATACCCGTCTAGACAATTCGCCGAAAAATTCGGGAGTGGCGATGCGGGGCAGCCTGATGTGTGGATTCGGAGATTCGAACACTTCGGCCGGCAGGGTATATTCCGCCTTGTCATACCCCTGCCGCAGCTCCATGGCGAGGCCACGAAGAAAAGCCCTCCTTACTGCCATGGCCAGAGCCTCGGCCGTAACCTCAAGCCCCAGCTCATCCTTCAGGCAATCAATCACCATCTGCGTGGCGATTCCCTTGCTGATATCGAAAAATTTGCACAGCCCGATCATGTCGAAACCGACGATGTTCAACTTCTCCTGCGTGATCGCCCTGACCCAGGAGTCGATGTCCGACTTTCCCTCGCGGATCAATGTCCCATAGGTCCCCATCGACATGTGGCCGCCGGCGATGGCCCAGGCATACCCCGGGTTGGTCTCCGGCAGATAGGCCGCCAGCTCCAGTCCCTTGACATGATAGGCATAGGCGGTTTCGCCGGTGCTCTCCGACAGACGTCTGGACCCTCGCCCGATCTCCGGCAGTCGGCCCTTGCCTGCCTGGATGATCAGTTCGCGGATCTTCTCATAATCTCCGAAGGTGGCACCGTTGAGAATCGGCTTTTGCGGATGCCGCTCGTTGTAGGAGAGAGCGTAGGAAATGGTCACCCCCAACGAAATGGCATCCATGCCATAGTTGTCCCCGAGGTGAATCAAGCTGGCCGCCTGGCCGGCATCGTGAATGCCGAGATTGGTGCTTAGCAGGTTGAGCGGTTCATAGTCGAACTTGGCGAGAAATTTTCCGGCACTGCCGTCGGCGTTTTTCGCATAAACATTGTTGTGGCAGGTGATACCGCAGCGGAAACAGGCCTCCGACTTGATATGGTACTCCTTGTCCACGTTCTCCCGGAACAGCTTCTCCGGCAGGTCGTTCCCCTGCGGACGGAAGTTGTTGATCGGCACGGCATGGAACCCCTGCATGACGTCGTAGGCAGCCCAGGTTCCGCCACCGCCGCCCCGGCTGATCGGCTGCAGACGGGCCGAACCGCCCCCCTTGACGACGTTGATGTTGACCTTCTTCACCGCCTCGGAGAGGGCTTTGAGCTTGTCGGTGCTCCGGGCGACCAGGGCGATGACGTTCTTGTACCCCATCAGGCTCCCCATGCCGCCGCGACCGGCGAAGCGGCACTTGTCGTCACCCGACTTAAGCTGGTTTTCGGTGGAGAGCGCCACCGCTCCCATGTAGACGTTTGCCCAATTCTCGCCGGCCGGCCCGATGGCGGCAAAGTGGGCGTTGTCATGATCCTTCTGCAGAGCCATGATCTTTTCGTGAGTGGAGAGCCCGAGCAGGTGGCCTGCCGGTTTGAGTTCCACCTGGGGGCCATCCAAACCCTCCCCGATGACGATATAGACGGGCGTGTCGGAGCGATTTTCGAAGATCAGCTCATCCAGCCCGGTCCACTTGAACTTGGCGCCGAACTTGCCGCTGCTGGCCGACCACATGGCCGCAGGCAGACCCTTGCCGGACGCCTTGAGCGGACTGTAACCGGAGAAGTAGGTGCGCATGCCGGTCATGGCGTTGCTGCCGGTGAGCAGGCCGGTGTTGACGATCAACGGGTTCTCGTCGCAATAGGCGGTGGTGATCTGCCGTTCAGCCAGCAGCTGGAAGGAGCGGCCGAAGCCACCCAGGACCTCCTCAAAATTGCGACAAGGGACGTCTTCCAAGGTGATGGCGCCACTCCGCAGGTCGACGGTGCAGCGGCGGTAAAGAATAGCCGCAGGCTCTTTGAAGGGGTCAGTGGTCAGTATTTTCATGATTTCATCTCCTTGCAGATTGCACAGAGCAAGCAGGTTAGCCACCACCTAAAAGGGGGAATAGGGCCAGGGTATCGCCATCCCGGAGGACATCTTCGGTGCCGGCATGCACATCGTTGATCACGACGATGCCCAGGAGATGTTCGGGGAGCCGCAAGTCTTCGACCACCTCCAGAACCGTAATGCCAAAGGGATAGCAACGTTCCTCTTCCTTGAACCGGTTAATACGGAAAACCCCGGCCAGCTTTATCCTGATTTTCACCGAGTCGATTGTGTTCATTCCCGAACGATTTATACCTTTAGGCAACAAAATCAAAAATTTAACTGATAATCTAACATAATTTCATGCAAAAACGTGAAGACCTTTTGCTGTATCCGGGACTCCATGAAACTCGCCGCGGAATTGGGCACACCATGAAGTTGACTTTATTTAAGTACAATGTTAATCCCTTGACCCTAGTAGCCAAATAGGGTATATCTGGCCGAACTGCTTTCGAAAGGCAAAATGGAGATGACCATCGATTACAATCGCCTCCGCGTCGAGGGGGTGTACAAGCAGAACGAGGACGGCCAGTTGATGCTGCGGGTCAAGGTCCCCGCCGGTGTCCTCTCTGTTGAACAGGCGTTGAAGGTAGCCGGCATTTCCGACCGGTTCAGCAACGGAGTGCTGCACCTGACCACCCGCGGCAGCATCGAGCTGCACTGGCTCGGCTTCGGCGACCTGGCCGAAGTTCTGCGGCAGCTCTCGGCGGTCGGCTTGACCAGCCGCGGCGCCTGCGGCGGCGCAGTGCGCGGCATTGTCTGCAGCACGACCTTTGCCGAGGGGTTCGCCGTCAGCCAGGTGCTGGCCCGCAAGCTGCACCGGCATTTCGCCGGCAATCCCCATTTCGAGGGTTTGCCGAAGAAATTCAAGATCGGCGTCGATGCCGGCTACGAAGGTTCCCGTCACCTGATCCAGGATGCCGGACTGGTCTATGTGGGAACCGAGGATGGTCTCGACCTCTACGACGTTTGGCTTGCCGGCGGCCTCGGGCGTGAGCCGATGCCGGCCGTGTTATACGAAGAGAAGGTCCCCGAGCGGCGGATCATCCCTCTGATCGAGGCGGCGGTGAGGGTGCACAAGCAGAATACTCCTGTCGGCAAGCGGCTCAAGCACGTGGTCAAGGCGGTCGGCGAAAAAAAGTTCCGCCAGTTGCTGGCGGAGGAGCTGAAAAGTGCCGTCGAGCTGGAACTGGCCGATGGCTTCGAGAAGCGCCTCACCGCCTTGTCGCACGGACCCGCCGTGCGGTTGGCGGCGAACATCTTTGCCGGGGAGGTCGATACTGCGACCTTCCGGCGGCTGGCGGAGATCGCCGGTCGCTTCGCAGCGGGGTATATGGCACTGACCTCCGACCAGAACGTGGCGTTTCTGCTCGGGGACGCCGGCTGCAGGGAGGCGGCGCGGCAGGCACTCGCCGAGGCCGGATTTACCGGCGGAACGCCGTCCGAACAGGTGGTTTTCCGCATCTGCCCCGGCAACCACGAGTGTCGCATGGGGCTGGCGGCGACCCGGGACGTTGCGCGGGAGGTGATCGCAGTGCTGGGCGAGAAGGGCCGGGCCATGACATGGGCCATTTCCGGTTGCGGCAATTCCTGCGCCCAGCCACAGTTGGCCGATGTCGGAATTCTGGCGGTCAAGAGCGTCAAGGGGGAGGACGGCCGCCGGCAACCGCTCTTCGACCTCCTTCGGCGGGAGGGCCCCGATTTCGGGCAACCGGTACGCCAGGGTCTCAACCTCAACGAATTGTTACAGGCGGCGGCGGACCTGGGCTGATATCCGCATTTTCGGTAATACGAAGAGAGGGACGGGAGCAACCCGTCCCTCTCTTCGTATTACCGGTCTGCACCAGGCGGTGAGCTTGTTCGCAATACAGGTTTTCCTGCCCCGTTTTTTCGGGTATCATTAACGACAACATGCCCATTCTACGCTTATCCTCCGAGAGCCATTTTCCTTTGCGCGTCCCCTGCTGGCTGCTGCTGCTTGCCTTTGCCGCTATTCTAATCCCGTCACCGGTTCCCGCCGGGTCCCCGGGTCTGCAGGTCGCCGCCGAAATCCGGAGCGTCCTCGAGCGGGAGGGCGCTCCGCCTCTCGTTCATGGCCGCGAGATGCTGCTCAATTCGGATCTTCTGCCCGGGTTCTACCTGTCGAGGGAATATGCTTCGGCCTGGGTCGACGAACTCGGACTGACGGCTGCCGGACGGCAGCTGCTCAATCTGCTGCGCAGCGCGGATGAGCATGGGCTCTGCCCGGAAGACTATCACCTGGCCCGGATCGAGTCGCTGTTCGAGTTGGCAACCGATTACCGTCGCTACGGCATGCTCCTCGATCCTGTCTACATGGCCCAGCTCGATCTGCTGCTGACCGATGCTTTTCTGCTTTATGCGGCGCATCAGGTCGAGGGTCGGGTCGATCCGGACGAGGTGCACGAAGGGTGGCGGTCACGACCACGTAAAGTTGACCTGGTCCGGCTGCTCAGCTATGCCCTGACCAACGATCGGGTGGAACCGGTGCTGGCGGATCTGGCTCCGCCGCATCAGGGTTACCTGCTTCTGCGGGAAGAACTCGAACGCTATCGGCAAATCTCTGCCCTCGGCGGCTGGCCGGCTATTGCGGCTGGGCCCGTGCTGCGTGCAGGCGATGCCGACCCCCGGCTCCCCTGGTTGCGGCTTCGCCTGCTGACCGGCAACGATCTGCAGGAGCATGAGGTGGCAGATGGGGAAGTCTTCGACGAGAAAGCCGTAGCTGCGCTGGTGCGCTTTCAACTGCGACATGGCCTGAAGGGTGACGGTGTGCTGGGTCCGAAGACTCTGGCGGCACTCAATGTCAGCGTGGAGGCGCGCATCCGGCAGATCGAGCTCAACCTCGAACGTTGGCGCTGGCTTCCCAAGGACCTCGGGGGCTGTTATATCGTGGTCAACATTGCTGGTTTTGAGCTCGCCGTGATGGAGGGGACGAATATCGTCATGACCATGCCGGTGGTAGTCGGCACGGCCTACCGCAAGACGCCGGTCTTTTCCGCCCGCATGAACCATTTGATTTTCGCCCCCTACTGGAACGTCCCGCCGACCATCCTGCGTGAGGACAAGCTGCCTAAAATCAAGGCCGACCCCGGTTATGTGCAGCGGCAGCACTTTGAAATCGTGCGCGGAACGGAGGAGAATCCGACTTTCCTCGATCCCTGGAATATCCCCTGGCGCAAGGTGACCGCCGCCACGTTTCCGGGGCATCTGCGGCAGACGCCCGGCCCGTGGAATGCGCTGGGCCGGGTCAAGTTCATGTTCCCCAACGCCTTCGATGTCTATCTGCATGATACGCCGGACAAGCATCTGTTCGTTCGCGATGCGCGGACTTTCAGCTCAGGCTGTATCCGAATCCAGAAGCCCCTCGATCTGGCCCAGTATCTTCTGGAGGAACAGGGATGGGACCGCGACCGGATTCTGGCGGCCATGGCTCGCAGCAAGCCGTTGCGCGTCGAACTGGTACGCTCGTTGCCGGTTCATGTCCTGTACTGGACGGCGTGGGTCGATGCGGAGGGGATTCTGCAGTTCAGGGACGACATCTATCTGCGCGACCTCGACCTCGACCGGGCACTGAACCGGCGGCGGGCAGAGCCCGGCCGCCTTCCCCAGTCCGGTTTGCCGAAAAGTCTGCCGACGGGTGGATGATGTTTGGCGGGTGCGGAAAGTTAAAGCAGATCTTTCAGCCAGTGCAGTGCGACGAGGGTGCCGGCCGAAGCGCCGAGGGAAGAGAAGAAGAAGACCAGCAGGACCCGCATCATCCGGTTGCTCCACCAGCCGCGCAGGCTGGCCAGATCATCGCCGACCCGCTCCATGTCCCGGACGGTGGGAGCGACCACGAAGGCCTGCACCAGGCCGGTGACCATGCCGGCGCCAATGGTGGGATGGAGCGTGGTGATGGGGGCCGCCAGGAAGGCGGAGACAACCGTTAACGGATGGCCAAAGGCGATGAGCGTGCCGAGGGCGGCGAGCAGTCCCGTGGCGAGCGCCCAGGCGACGGCGGCATCGGCCATCCGTCCCCAGTCTCCGACAAAGAGGCCGGCGACGAACAGCGCGATCACGATGCCGGGGATGAGCCAGGGAACCGCCTTGGAAAAAGGGTGTTTCGGCGGAATGATCGAAAGCTCGGCGATGGTGTCGGGCGAGATCGATTCCGTCAGCTGGCGGATGATGCCGGGCAGGTGGGCGGCCCCCACCACGGCCACCACCCTGGAGCCAGGCGCCTGGCGGATGAAGTGGGCCATGTAGGTGTCGCGCTCGTCGACCAGGATGGTCTTGACGGAAGGGAGCAGGGTTCCCATCTCTTCCAGCATGGCCGATAAGGTATCTGTCTGTCGCAGGCGGGCGAGCTCGGCCTCGTCGAGTTTCTGATTTTCGAAGAGCCCGGCGATCATGGTCGAAACCAGGTTCAATTTTTTCCAAAAGCCGGTTTTGCGCCATGCCCGCAACAGGGTGGTGCGGATTTCCCGGTCGACCAGGCGGACTTCGAGCCCCAACCGTTCGGCCGTTTCGCCGGCGGCGGCCAGTTCCGCCCCCGGCTTGACCCCGGTGTGCAAGCCCATCCGTTTCTGGAAGGCGGCGAGCGCCAGGTTGGCCAGCAGAAACGGAACCTGTCCGCTCTTGATGACCTGGATGAGGTTCAACGACTCCCACCGCCGCTGATCCCGCAATGAATGGTAGCGCTGGCTGTCGAGTTCGATGCAGACGGTCTCCGGAGCCTCGGACTCGATGACCCGGCGTACGGTTTTCACCGATTCCTGGGAAATATGCGCCGTCCCCACCAGAACGATCTCTTTCCCCTCGACAGTGATGCGGTGGATATCCGAAGCGATTTCTACGCTCATTGATTCACGTCCTTCTTTCCTGGGCATTTTCCTGCATCCTAACATGGAACGAGGTCCCGGAGACAGGGTTTTTCGCGCGGACCCTCTTCGGCGACCCGCTGTGCCGGCCTGTCCAGGGCGCATTGTCGCACCGGTTAAAGTCATTGATTTTGTGATATAATT
Organism: Desulfuromonadales bacterium; assembly: GCA_036554885.1. Classification (GTDB taxonomy): domain Bacteria; phylum Desulfobacterota; class Desulfuromonadia; order Desulfuromonadales; family DASPGW01; genus DASPGW01. The sequence continues at coordinate 398 of DATBML010000426.1, read as the reverse complement.
TTATTAGTTAAAAAGGAAGTGGATGCTGGGTTGCATCAGGATTTCAGCGAAGCCTGCGAGCGGGCCGGGCACAAGGACTTGCAAGACTTGGTGCGTATCTGCCGGCCGGGAAAGGAGTCAGTCATGAGAAAAGAGCGTTTCGACTTTGTCTGTCAGGATACCGAGGCCGGGACCGACGCGTTCGTGCGGCATGCCTCTTCCAATGAAGAAGGACGCGTGCTGAACTGTTCGATAGACCATCTGGTGGTGGAAACCAGCGACGGGACAAAACGCTGCTGGGATTTCCGCGAATGCGATGAAATCAGTCGGTCCAGGGAAGAATGGCCCTATCGTTAAGCGAGGGCCGTACACAGCAAGCCCCGGGGTAAGGTGAAGCAGCCCGGGGTTTTGGTTTTCAA
>DATBML010000423.1:0-4275 GCA_036554885.1 Desulfuromonadales bacterium | reverse complement strand
GCCCTCAACAAGCGAGCCAGCGATATTCACATCGAATCAAGCCAGGGCGGAGTCGTCATCAAATACCGAGTCGACGGCGTTCTCTTCCGTGCCACCGAACCCCTCGACGGCCGCTTCCAGGGACCCATCATCTCGCGCATCAAGGTCATGAGTGAGCTCGATATCTCGGAACGGCGCATTCCGCAGGATGGGCGCTTCAAGGTCCGAATGGGGAGTAAGTCGATCGATTTTCGAGTTTCCATCATGCCGAGCATCTTCGGCGAAGATGCGGTCATTCGTATCCTGGACAAGGAGAGCATCGCCGCTGACCTGAAGGGGCTGACCCTGGAAGCTCTCGGAATCTCGGAGCGGGAGAGAGAGCGCATCCGCCGCAAGATTCGCGAGCCCTACGGCATGGTTCTGGTCACCGGACCGACCGGCAGCGGCAAGACGACCACGCTTTATGCGGCACTCTCCGAGATCAATAACGAGGAAGAGAAAATCATCACCATCGAGGACCCGGTCGAGTACCAACTCAAGGGAGTTGTCCAGATACCGGTCAACGAGAAGAAGGGACTCACCTTCGCCCGCGGACTGCGATCCATCCTGCGCCACGATCCCGACAAGATCATGGTCGGCGAGATCCGCGATCCCGAGACGGCGCAAATCGCCGTCCAGTCCGCGTTGACCGGGCATCTGGTATTCACCACCGTCCACGCCAACAACGTTTTCGATGTCCTCGGGCGTTTTCTCCACATGGGGATCGATCCGTACAATTTTGTTTCCTGCCTGAACTGCGTGGCTGCCCAGCGCCTGGTGCGCAAGAACTGCGTGCATTGCAACCGACCGATCCGCTATGACCGCGAAACTCTCGAGGAATCCGGGCTCAGTTTCGACCAGTATCGTGATTTCACATTCTATGAAGGGGCTGGCTGCAACGAATGCCATGGCACGGGCTACCACGGGCGTAGTGCCATTGTCGAATTGCTCGAAGTCAATGATCATTTGCGGGAACTGATCGTCAACAAGGTTCCTGTGACCCAGTTGAAAAAGGCGGCCCGCGAGTACGGTACCACGTTCCTGCGGGAATCTGCTTTGGAAAAACTCTTCGCGGGCACGACCTCCCTACGTGAAATCAATCGTGTGACATTTATCGAAAAGGTGGAACAGGAGTGATTCGGCGCACTTATCCCGCTCTTGATATTACCCCAGGCGAACTGCGAGGCGTTGCTCTGCACCGCAAGGGACGGGGTGTCTCGCTTGACGGCGGCCGCGTGATTTCACTGAAAAAGGAGGATTTCACCCTTTCCATCCGGGAGCCGAACATCCTCGAGCCGCGTCGTTTCGTCGAGGCAATTGGCGAGGTACTGAACCCTCTCGCTGCCGGCGAGGAGCGAATCTCGCTTTCTCTTCCTGATGGCATCGGCAGGATTCTGCTGACGGAAACGGAGACGGCTTTCAAGTCAAAGAAGGAGGGAGTGGATATCCTCAAATGGCAGCTGAAGACCAGTCTGCCGGGTGACCCCAAAGATGTCCGGCTCGACTACCAGGTCCTGAAAAAAAGCGATTCGGGGCGCTATACCCTAGCGGTGGCGCTCATCGCCAGTCGTGTCCTCAACCAGTACGAAGAGCTGCTATCCGAAGCCGGCTACCATGCCGCTGTCATCGATTTCCATTCACTGCACGTCTACAACTATTACCGGCCCCGCCTCGACCTGGGCGAAGATTTCATCCTTGTCGGAGTTGAAGGGGGCGGGCTGAGTATCCAGTTTTTCGAGGGAGGGGTGCTGGTTTTTCACCGTGCAAGGGAAGTGCAGACTTCCCCGGTGCGGGTGTTTCAGGAACTGAGCCGTTCGGTTGTCGGCTGTCATGAAAAGTTCCCCGGCTTCCGGAGGGCGACACTTTTTCTGCACAGCGACTGGCCTGATCGACAGCCCCTGGTGGATGCTTTGCGCTCGGTTTTCGAGCGGGACGAGGTGGTGCAGCTTGAACCGCATCTGGAGCGGCTTGCCGTCCCTTCTCTGGAAGTGAAATCGGGAAGCCTCGGCTCTCTGGTGGCCGCCGTCGGGGCTGCCGAGCGAATGTTATGAGGGTGTGTGTATGAAGCTTACGCTGAATCTGGCCAGTCGCACTTACCTTAACCGTCGGGCGCTTTATGGTTTTTATGCTGTCGTGAGCGGACTGCTCGTGCTGGTGCTGGCGATCGGTGTCGGTCTTATTATCAGCAGCCAGGCGCAGGTGCGCCAGATCCGGGAGCATCTGGCCGAACTTGGTCGGGAAGCAGCCAGTGCGGAGAAGGCGGGGGGAAGCACCTTTACCCCTGCTGCTTACGAGAAACTTCTGGATGACATACGGTTCGCCAACGAGATCCTGGCCCAGGACAGCTTTCGCTGGACCGCCCTGCTCAATCGCCTGGAGGAGGTGGTTCCGGAAACGGTGGCCATCAGCGGTATAGTGCCGGACTACAAGGAAAAAAGCCTGAAACTGACCGGCCTGACCAGGGGCGTTGGTGATTTGCAGCAGTTATTGGATAACCTCATCGCCTCCACGTATTTCAGTGATGTCTACCTGCTGCAGCAGTCCAGTCTCAAGGAGGCGGGGCAGAGTGATGCGGCCGGGGCGATCAGTTTCAGCATCGTCGTCCGGGGAGCTTTCTAGAATGGAGCGCGAATCGATATTGCTGGCTGCCTGGCGGTTGAACCGGATTTTGCCCCTGCTGGTTGGCGGACTGGTACTGCTCAATGTTGTCGCCTATCTTTCGTTGAATTATCTGGCTTCGCCGCAGCGGGACGCCCTTGAGAAGCAGTTGATGGAACTCCAGGCCAGGGTTCGTCAGAACCGGCAGTCAGATGCCGAGACGAAGACGCCAGCCGAAATTTTTCGCCGGGGGGAGGCCGATCTCCAGAAATTTCGTGCCGTGATCCCGTCGAAGAGCGGGTTCCCGGCACTTCTCGGGGAGATTTTCTCCCTGGCGGGTCAGGCAGGCCTTACCATCGACCAGATCGGCTATCAGCCCAAGGAGGTAGAGGGCCGGGGGCTGTTGCGTTATGGCCTGGCCTTTTCGGTAAACGGTGATTATGGTCAGATCAAGCGATTCATCTATTCTCTGGAACAGTCAGAGCGCCTGATTGTCATCGATAGCTTGACGCTGAGCGGTGGCCGAGAATCCGGTTTGGCGACGGTCGAACTCCGCCTGCAACTGGCGACATTTTTCCGGACGGAAGCTTCATGAACAGGCAGAAACTGCTGCTCATTATTCTTGCCGGACTTCTTGTGCTGGCGCTCGTTTACGCCTTCTGGGCCTCGCCGCGGCAGACCAGGGTCACTGAAGCCGGACCCCGACGGCCCGCAGCACCCGGCCCGGAAGCCGTTGCCAAGGTGTCTGCACCAGAGGACGGAAACCGCGTACACCTTGAACTGCTGGCGCGGGAGAATGATGCCTCTCCTGACTTCAAGCGAAATATTTTCCGTTTTTGGCAGCCGCCTCCGCCGCTCCCGCCTCCGCCCCCGCCGCCCCCTGCAATTCCCGGGGGTGCAACGCCGGTTGTCGAGGAGGTCAAGGCTGAACTGGCAAGGTTCACCTTTCTCGGTTTCTTGCTGAAAGATGGAGTACGAACAATTTTCCTTTCTTCAAACGAGGAGATATTTGTGGTCAAGGAGGGGGACCGCTTTGGGAAAAACCGGCGTTTCCTTGTCACCGAACTGACCCCGGCGGTGCTCACCATCAGGCAGAACGACGACCCGCGCCTCATAACCGTTCCCCTGGTGGAACAGGCTCCCCTGGCCGAAGCCTCGAATATGTTGCCGAGCCAGGAACCCCCCAGTCGCAGTGTGTCGCCCTTCCGCCGACGTTCTGCCCCGCCTGCCCGAACCGATGAGGTCCTGGAGCAGACCGAAACGGAGGAACCGACAATACCAGTCGCACCGCCTGAACCGGCTGAACCGGCTGAACCGGCTGAACCGGCTGAACCGCCAAAACCGGCCGGGGAAGCAGTGCCAGTCAAAGATCCGTTTGCGGTTGAATTGACTCCGCCTCAGGGCGTTGTACCTAACGAGGTCCCAAATGACTAGTTTGAAATTGAAACAGGCTGTCGCCCTTTCTCTGCTGTTGTTTCTGGTTGCCGGATGTGCCGGCCAGCATGCTTTTGTGGCAGGTAGGGAGCTGATGCAGGCGGGGAGATACGACGAGGCGGTGGCCGAATATTTCCGTGCGACGACCAGGGAACCGGAAAACAAGGAATACCGGATGCGGCTCCTCGAGGCGCGAGGAATAGCAGCCCAGGAACATCTCAAGAG